>BQJV01000234.1 GCA_021604885.1 Acidimicrobiales bacterium | reverse complement strand
GCACGTTGGCGATCACCGTCGGGCCAGGTGTGGGTCTGGCCCGCCTTGCCGTCGAATCCAGCGGCCTTCAGCTGCGCCGCGTCGATGCCGGTGTCACCGGCATCGACGGCATCGCTGGTGACGAGCGTGATCGCCGCCTTCGCGGTCTTGGGGACGGAACGGACGGCGTGAAAGCTGATGGCCATAGCGGCGCACCTTACGCGGCGTCGCTCCCCCGCGACGACAACGGCAGGGGATCAGCCCTCGGCCGGCGGGGTGAACACGCCGAAGTGGTTGCCGTCGGGATCTTCGACGTTGGCGAAGACCAGTCCTGTCTCGCCCATGGTCTCCGGCCCGACGAGCACCCGCCCGCCGAGCTCGGCGATGCGCTCACACGCAGCCGCCGTGTCGGGAACCATCACGGAGAAGATGGCGTAGGTGGACGGCACACCGGCCTGCGCGGTGGTGATTCCGCCCGGGAGCCCGCCGGTCTCCGCGATCCGATAGGCGGGGCCCGTCGGACCGTCGCCGAAGGACCAGCCGAACAGATCGCCGTAGAAGGCCTCAGCCTTGGCCTGATCGGAGGCGGCGATCTCGAACCAGCCGATGGAGGAAACAGTGTTGGTCATGATGGAGGAACTCCCGTGTCGTTGGATGAGCACCGACCATCACAAGCCCCGACGACAACCCCCTGTCGGCATTGCCGGATTTCTTTCTTTCGGACGACGTTCAGCTCCACGCGCGTCGGAACGTGGCTAGGGTCGCGATCTGAGCCGACCCGTCTCGCAGATCGCAGGCGGCGTCCGGACCGACCATGGAGGGAAACATGAGGAAGCTGAGAACGTTGCTCGTTCTGTTGCTGGCCTTCGCACTCTTCGCTGCTGCGTGCAGTGACGATGACGAAGGCAGCACGGACGGCGGCACAGACAGCGGAGACGACGGCACCGGAGACGACGGTGACGACGGCACCGGAGACGATGGCGACGACGGCACCGGCGATGACGGTGACGACGGCGACATGGCTGAATTCGAGGGCAAGACCATCGCTGCACCTGACTGCGACTACGGAGGCAAGGTCAGCTCGATCGAAGCCACCGATCGCTACGAGGTCACGTTCACGATGTGCAGCCCGGTCCCGGCCTTCCGCCAGATCGCGGCCTTCACGCCGTTCGGCATCCAGCCCGAGGAGCATCTCGAGGCCAGCGGCGGCGCACCGCTCGACAACCCGATCGGCACCGGCCCGTTCATGCTCGACGAGTGGAACCGGGGCGACAGCGTGAATTACAGCCGCTTCGACGACTACTGGGGCGACCCGGCACCGTTCGAGCAGCTGATCATCCGCTGGGCCGCAGAAGGCGCCTCCCGACTGCTCGAGCTGCAGTCCGGCACCGTGGACCAGATCACCAACCTCGGCCCCGATGACTTCGAGACCGTGCAGAACAACGGTGACCTGACCTTCATCCCGGTTGCGAACCCGAACGTTCTGTACCTGGGTATGACGAACACCACGTTCGAGCCGTTCGCGGACGTTCGTGTCCGTCAGGCCATCGCGATGGGTATCGACCGTCAGCGGATCGTGGACAACTTCTACCCGGAGGGGTCCGAGGTCGCGTCGCACTTCACGCCGTGCTCGATTCCCAACGGCTGCACCGGTGACGACTGGTACGACTTCGATCCGGAGGCCGCACGCGCCCTCCTGGCCGACGCCGGCTACGAGGACGGGTTCAGCACCAGCATCTACTACCGCGACGTGTTCCGGGGCTACCTCCCCGAGCCCGGCGTGGTCGCCGTCGAGTTCCAGACGCAGCTGTCGGAGAACCTCGGCATCGATGCCGAGGTCGTGGTGATGGAGTCCGGTGAGTTCATCGACGAGTCGACGAGTGGTCGCCTCGACGGGTTCCACCTCCTCGGCTGGGGTGCGGACTACCCGCACGTCACCAACTTCCTCGACTTCCACTTCGGTGAGGGCAACCCGCAGTTCGGTGATGCCCACCCGGAGATCTTCGAGAAGCTGGTCGAGGGCTCGCAGATCGCGAGCGACGACGCCGCCGTCGACGTGTACACGGACGCCAACAACGCGATCCGTGAGCTCGTCCCGATGGTGCCGATCGTGCACGGCGCCTCGGCGTCCGCCTCGCTCGCTTCCGTGGACAACGCCCACTTCCGGCCCTTCGGTGCGCCGCTGTTCCATCGGACCACGCCGTCCGATGACACGTTCGTGTTCATGCAGAACGCCGAACCGATCAGCCTCTACTGCGCCGATGAGACCGACGGTGAGTCCCTCGCCGCCTGCCAGCAGGTCGTGGAGCCCCTCCTGGGCTACGCGATCGACTCCGGCGCCGTGGAAGCACGTCTCGCCACCGACTGTGTCGGCAACGAGGACGCCACCGTGTGGACCTGCTCGCTCCGTGAGGGCGTCTCGTTCCACGACGGTTCGTCGTTCGACGCCAACGACGTCGTCGTGTCGTGGGGAGCCGGCCTCGATGCCGCCGACCCGCTGCACGTGGGCAACACGGGTTCGTTCGACTACTACAGCTATCTGCTGGATTCGTTGATCAACCCGCCGCCGGCCGAGTAGTCCGGAAGCAGTACCGATCGCACGCGGGGAGGGTCCACATGGGCCCTCCCCGTTTGCGACACTGAACGTCTGCGACACTGACCGAGGGGGGAGGACACCGTGCTCAGGTTCATCGTGCGACGACTACTGCTGGCGATCCCGGTGATCTTCGGCATCCTCCTCGTCACGTTCTTCCTCGCCCGGGCGATTCCGGGCGACCCCTGTCGATCGATCCTCGGCGAGAAGGCCACCGAGGAGGCGTGCGAACGATTCGCCCGCAACAAGGGCCTCGATGAGCCGCTGCCGGTCCAGCTCGGCATCTACATGCGAGACATCGTGACCGGTGACCTCGGCGACTCGATCCGCTTCTCGCGGCCGGTCTCGCAGATGCTCGTCGAGCGCCTGCCGATGACCATCGAGCTCGCCACTGCCGCGCTCATCATCGCCGTCGTGGTCGGCGTGACGCTCGGCGTCATCTCCGCGATGCGCCACAACAGTGCCGTCGACGTCGGCACCATGGTCGTCGCCAACGTGGGCGTCTCCATGCCCGTTTTCTGGTTGGGGTTGATGCTCATCTGGCTCTTCGCGGCCACCCTCGGGTGGCTGCCTCCCTCCGGTCGCCTCACGGCGGGCCTCTCGTCCGAACCCTTCTTCGAGAAGTGGGGTTGGGACTTCAAGGAGGGCTCGTTCCCGTTCCTCACCGTCGAGTTCATCTCGAACCACTTCATCTTCAACTCGATCATCACCGGTGACTGGGAGGTGCTGCGCGACGCGATCAAGCACCTCATCCTTCCCGCCTTCGCCCTCTCGACGATCCCGATGGCGGTCATCGCCCGCATCACCCGTTCGAGCCTCCTCGAGGTGATGGGCCGGGACTACGTCCGCACCGCTCGGGCCAAGGGTTCCCGTGAGCGTCGTGTCGTCATCCGCCACGGGCTGCGCAACGCCCTGTTGCCCGTCACGACCATCATCGGCCTCCAACTCGGTGCCCTGCTGTCCGGCGCCGTCCTGACCGAGACCATCTTCGGTCTCGCCGGAGCCGGCACGATGATCTTCGACGCGATCACCGCTCGTGACTTCCCGGTGATCCAGGGCTTCGTCGTCGTGATCGCCACGCTCTATGTCGTGATCAACCTGATCGTGGACATCCTCTACGCCTACCTCGACCCGAGGATTCGACTCGAATGACGCAGCCGTCGGAACCCGTCGAGAGCGAGGAGCTGCTGCTCACCGCCGGCCCGGCCAAGGGGCTGTGGCGCAGCGCATTCTCGCGCCTGCTGCGGCGCAAGTCCGGTGTGGCCGGTCTGATCATCATCGGCTTCATCGTCCTCGTAGCGATCTTCGCTCCGCTGATCGCGCCGCACAGCCCCACCGAGGACTTCATCGGCGAGCCGAACACCACGCGTCGTGACCCGCCCTGCGTGCATCTGCTCGGCTGCGACGAAGAGCTGCCCGAGCACATCATGGGGCTGGACGGCAACGCCCGTGACCAGTTCAGCCGCATCGTCTACGGCTCCCGGTTGAGCCTGTCGGTCGGCCTGTCCACCGTCGCGATCGCGTTCACTGTCGGCTCCACCCTCGGCGCGATCGCCGGCTACTGGGGACGCTGGGTCGACAACGTGATCATGCGGGTGATGGACGTCATCCTCGGGTTCCCGGCCCTGCTCCTCGCGATCGGTATCGTCGCCGCGCTCGGCCCCGGTCTGCGCAACACCCTGCTCGCGATCGCGATCGTGTCGATCCCGCAATACGCGCGCGTCATGCGCGCGTCCGTCCTGTCGGTGAAGGAGGAGGAGTTCGTCGCCGCGTCGCGAGCCCTCGGTGCGGGCGGCTGGCGCATTCTGCTGACGCGGGTCGTCCCGAACACGCTCACCCCACTCGTCGTGATCGGCACGCTCGGCGTTGCGAGTGCGATCCTCGATGCCGCCGCGTTCGGCTTCCTCGGCCTCGGCGCCCAACCCCCGACCGCCGAGTGGGGCAGCATGCTCGCCGCCGAACGCCAGCAGATCTTCTCAGCACCGCACCTCGTCTTCTTCCCCGGCATCGCCATCATGATCACGGTCCTCGGCTTCAACCTCCTCGGCGACGGCCTCCGCGACGCCCTCGACCCGTCGCTCAACGAATGACCGACGCGCCTCTCGACACCGGACCGACCGAGTCCGCACCTGCCGACGACGATGCCGTCCTGGTCGTCGACGATCTGCGTACCTACTTCCACACGCGCGACGGCGTCGCCCATGCGGTCGACGGTGTGAGCTTCTCGATCCGGCGAGGCGAGGTGCTCGGCATCGTCGGCGAGTCCGGCTGCGGGAAGTCGGTCACCTCGCTCTCGGTGATGGGACTCGTCCCGAAGCCCGGCGTGATCGAGTCGGGTCGGGTCTTTTTCGAGGGACGCAACCTGCGCGAGATGTCGCGGCGCGATCTCGAGAAGATCCGCGGCGCCGAGGTCTCGATGATCTTCCAGCAGCCGCAGTCGTCGCTCAACCCGGTGCAGCGGGCCGGTGACCAGATTGCCGAGGTGTACCGCATCCATCGCGGCACATCCAAGAAGGAGGCCGCGAAGCTCGCGATCGAGGCGCTCGCCACGGTCGGCATCCCGGATCCGGACAAGCGGGCCGACGCCTACCCCCACGAGCTCTCCGGCGGTATGGCCCAGCGGGTCATGATCGCCATGGCGCTGGCCCTGGAGCCGGCGCTGCTCATCGCCGACGAGCCCACGACCGCCCTCGACGTCACGATCCAGGCGCAGATCCTCGACCTCATGCGCGGCTTGCAGCGCGACTTCGGCACCGCCGTGATGCTCATCACCCACGATCTGGGCGTCATCGCGGAGATGGCCGACCGGGTGGCGGTCATGTACGCCGGCCAGATCGTCGAGGAGACCGACGTCGCCCAACTCTTCGCCGACCCGCAGCACCCCTACACGCAGGGGCTGATCGGCTCGATCCCCGTGCTCGGCCGCAACCAGGCCGAGCTGACCACTATTCGGGGCACGGTGCCGCCACTGATCGACCTGCAGCCCGGCTGCCGCTTCGCCGGCCGTTGCGACGCCCGGATCGAGGCCGGCCTCGAGATCTGCACGCGGGTCGACCCGGCGTTGGCCATGCCGACCCCCGACCATGCCGTTCGATGCTGGCTGCACCAGCCCATTCCCGCCGCGAGCGAGGTGACATCGTGAGCGAGCCGCTCG
>BQJV01000233.1 GCA_021604885.1 Acidimicrobiales bacterium | reverse complement strand
CCGGGGTGATCACCGACGAGTCGATGCCCTGGAGCTTGTTGACCTCGGCCCGCCAGTTCATCGTCCGCAGGGCGGCGTCCGTGTGGGCGAGGGTCATGTGGCCGCGTTCGCTGAACATCACGTTGAGGTTCAGGTCGGTCGACATGGTGTTGTACAGGGTCAGCGAACGGTCGTAGAACGCGACGCCCTCGGGGGTGAGGTAGTTCGAGCGCACGATGGCGGTGTTGCGACCGCTGCCGCCGGACCCGAGATACGCCTTCTCGACGACGGCGACGTTCGTGGTGCCATGGTTCGATGCGAGGTAGTAGGCGGTGGCGAGCCCGTGGACGCCGCCGCCGATGATCACGACGTCGTACGACGACCGCCACTCGGGTTCGCGCCAGACCCGCGGCCACGACTGCTTCGTGATGCCCCGCCGGACGAGCCCGAACGCCGAATACTTCGCGGGTGGTTTGCGGCGGGCCATGGCCCGACACTCTGCCCCACCGCAGCGCCCGGCGAAAGCGGCACCTCGCTACCCTCCGCAGGTGCCATCTTCTCGACCGATCCGCGGCGTCGTCTTCGACAAGGACGGGACGCTTCTCGACTTCCATGCCACCTGGGACGCCGCCTTCGGGACGGTGCTCGCCGAGTTCGCCGGCGACGATCCCGACCTCGTCGCGCAGGTGGACCGGGTGCTCGGGTTCGACCGCGTGGCGGGCACGATTCTGGTGGACTCACCGTTCGTGGCCGACTCCAGCGCCCAGTTCGCGGACAAGCTCGCCGTGCTGATCGGGCGTCAAGTCGGTGACGTCACTCTGGTCGCGGCCATCGACGACGCGATCACGAGGCACATGCCTGCCGTGCCCACGCCGGAGGCGGGAGCGGGAGAGCTCCTCGGCGCGCTCCGCGCCCGCGGCATCCCGATGGCCGTGGCGACGAACGACAATGCCGAACGGGCAGCCACCCAGATGGCGCAGCTCGGATGGCAGGACCATTTCACGGCGATCTACGGCGTCGAGTCCGGCTTCGGCGAGAAGCCCGCCCCCGGAATGGTCGAAGCGGCGGCCACCGCGATGGGGCTCGCGCCGGCGGACGTGGCGATGGTCGGCGACTCGAGCACCGACATGGGAGCCGGGCGCGACGCAGGCGCGACGACCGTCCTCTACGGCGGTCGTCCCGATCTCGTGGATGTCGCCGACGTCGTGATCGGCCCGCTTCACGAGTTGCTCGATCACCTCGGGTAGGCAGCGACGATCGGGGCCAGCTCGTCGGGCGTGGCGCCGTGCAGGATCACGCCGTCGCAGCCGAGATCCAGTTGGCCTCTGATCGCGGTGACGCACTGCTCCGGCGACCCGGCGGCCATCGGCGCGAGCCACTCGTCCGGGATCAGCGAGGCGACGTGTTCGAGCACGTCGGTCGTGGCGGACACGTCGAGCCCGCCCTGGTGATTCGCGACGATCTCGTCGGCTCGGAATCGCTCGAGCACGGAGGGATCCCACTGGTTGGTGCGAACCAGGAGATCGCCGTAGCCCTGGAGGTAGGTGGCCAGACGTCCGACCGTCTTCATCAGCCGCTTCTCCTCGGAGATGTGATCGCCGATCGTCGCGAAGCAGGACCACACCTGGACGTCGTCGGGATCGCGCCCCGCCTGCTCGGCCGCGGACTTGACCGTCTCGACCGCACGGGCGGTGGTTTCGTCCGTGAAGAACGTATGGAGCACGACCTGGTCGAAGCAGCGACCGCCGAGCGCGAGGGAGTTGGGACCGAAGGCGGTGAGCCCCATCGGGAGGTGCTCGTCGAGTTCGGACGAGATGTGCAGCACCGGGTACTTCCCCGCCGGGCCGTCGTGGCCGATCACGGCCTCCCCGCGGAACAGCCGGCGCATGATGCCGGCGAAGTCCTCCATCTGGGCGGTCGTGATCCGGTCGATGCCGAACGCGTCCTGGAGACGGTCGATGCCGCGGCCCAGCCCCAGCACGAATCGCCCGCCGGTCAGTGACTGCATGGTGCGGGCATAGCCGGCGGTCACGATCGGGTGGCGGGTGTTGTGGTTGGTCGCAGCCGTCGCGATGCCGATGCGCTCCGACACCGCGGCCGCGGCGCCGGACAACGTGGCGGCCTCTTTCTTGTCGTAGCGCTCCGAGATGAACGCCCACCCGAGACCCATCTCCTCGCCGGCGCGGACCTGATCGAGGAGGTCACGTGACGATTGCGCCTGACCGGCGAGCGTGTAGAAGCCGAGTTCGGGGAACCGTTGATCCTGAGGAGCCATGGCCCGAGACCCTATGTGGCCCCGTCGCGGGCGTCTCCTTTGGCATGCTCTCGTGGTGGGGACGAGCGAGCGGGTGGTCGACGACGACGGTGTGGTGCGCATCGGCTCCGTGCTCTTCGCGCTCATCCGCCCCGCCGACGGCCACGACCGCGCCTTCAACCACTGGTACGAGCGGGATCACTTCTACACGGCGGCTGCGGCGGCGCCCGGGGTCTTCAGCGCAGCGCGGTTCATCGAGCCCGCCGAGCGACTCCACCTCGCGCTCTACTTCGTGATGCCCGGGTTCGATGCGGCTCGGGAGGCGTTCGCGGTCGACCAGATGGTCGCGGCCGGCGAGGAGGACCGCTTGTTCGCCGAGCGCGAGCACCTCCACACGTGGACCTACGCGGTCGAGTCGGCTTCGACGGGGCCCGCTGGGATTCCGCCGGCGCTGGTCCTCGACCGTCGCTACGCATCTGTCGCCGTCGGCTGGGGAGACGTCGATGCGCCGCGGCCCGACGCCGATGTCGTCCTCGTCCTGCGCACGACCGCTCCGGTGATGCCCTCCTCGTGGGACGAAGGCGTCGACCCCACGGAGCAGCGGATGGTGATCGCATTCGGCGACGCCCTCGACGGCGATCCGTTCGCCGACCTCGGGGGCTACCACTGGTCGGCGCGCTTCGAGCCGGCCGTGGTCGGGACCGACACGCACGTGCCGGACTGATTCGTGAACCCGCCCGCCTCGCTCCCGCGCGAGGTCCGACGCCTGCTCGTCCCCGTCTACCTGCCGTGGGGGATGGTGACCCTCGGCGCGGGCATCCTCCTGCCGATCTTCCCGGTCTATCTCGAGGAACAGGGCCTGCGTCTGTCGCTGATCGGTCTCGTGACGGCGGCCGGTGGCATCGGGCTCGCACTCGGCGGCCTCCCGGCGAGCTCGTTCGCCGAGCGGCGCGGCACCGACAAGCTGCTCGCGATCGGGGTGGTGCTCTGCGCGATCACGACGGCCCTGCTCGGCATCTCCTCGGCCGTGATCGTGCTCGTGGTCCTCCGGATCGCCTGGGGAACTGGCTTCACCTCCATCACGCAGTCGCGACAGGTCCTCGTGGCCCGCACCGTGGCGGTCGGGATGCGGGGTCGGGTGAACTCACTCGTCGGCGGTATGCACCGGTTGACGTACGTCGTCGGCCCGATCGTCGGCGGGTTCACCTATGACCGCTTCGGCGCGAACGCGACGTTCGGCCTCGCCGGCGGGTTGACCCTGCTCGGCACCCTTCCCCTCGTGCTGCCGGGTGGGCGTGATCCGCATCCGATCGCCGAGCGGGCCGATCGCATCAGCGTGCGCGACTCGTTGTGGCGGCATCGGCGGCTGCTCCTCGTGGCGTCGCTGGGTCCGCTCCTCGTTTCGTCGGCTCGCGACGGACGCAACATCGTCGTGCCGCTGATCGGCGACGACCTCCAGCTCGATGCGGCGGCGATCGGCCTCCTCGTCGCCGTGGGCACGGCGGCGGACTTCCTGCTGTTCCCCGTGTCAGGCTGGCTGATGGACCGGCGCGGTCGGCTGGCGTGCATGGTGCCGGCCTTCTCCCTGATGGCCATCGGCCTGATCGTGCTGTCGATGGCCGACACGGTCGCGGTCGCCGTCGTCGCCGGGATCGTGATGGGCATCGGCAACGGGCTCAGCTCGGGGACCATGCTGACGCTGAGCACCGACATGGCACCGCCGGACGAGCCGGGGCCGTTCATCGCCGGCTTCCACACGCTCTCGGGGATTGGCCACATCGTCGGCCCGCTCATCGTCGGCTGGGTCGCGGACACGATCGGGTTGAGCGCCTCGGCCTTCGTGCTCGCGATCGTGCTGTTGACCGGCGTGTTGTGGATTGCACTCGTGATCGGCGAGACGAGCCGTCAGGACGACCGGCGAACCGTCGCGAGATAGCCGTCGGCCACGGTGGGCACCACGGCCTCCTGACCCGCCGGAATCCGATCGGCGACGCAGCGGAACCGGCCCGGTCCGACGGCACGGCTGACGGCGGCCTGGTCCGGCGCCGTCGTCTCCCAGACGCGGCCGGCGGCCTGGTCGGCGAGCGTCGCCGGTGTGCCGACGAACACGGGCTGGCCGCCGTCGACCACGATCACGCGATGGCACAGTGTCGCCAGCTCCTCGGCGTGGTGGGTCGCGACGATGATCGTGGTCGTCTCGGCGAGCGAGACGAGCAGGCTGCTCACCGCGGCTCGCTGCTCACCGTCGAGACCGGCGAGTGGCTCGTCGAGGACGAGGAGGTCCGGGCTGCCGAGCAGTGCCTGAGCGATCGAGAGTCGGCGCTGCATGCCGCCGCTGAGTGAGCCGATGCGGTCGCCGGCGACGTCGGCCAGGTCGACCCGCTCGAGCGCCCACGTGGACCACCGTCGCCGCAGCCGCGCCGAGTCGATCTCCTTGAGTGCGCCGACATAGTCGAGGAACGCGCCGACCCGCATCCGGGGCGGCAGGCCGTCACGCTGGGCCACGTAGCCGAGTCTGCGCCGGATGGCCGTGCGCTGGAGTGCGTCGAGCGGATCGAGTTCGTCCACGCGGATCGTGCCGGTCTGGAGCTCGGCCACCGTCGCCAGCAGGCGGAGCAGGGTGCTCTTCCCCGAGCCGTTCGGGCCGAGCACCGCGGTCGAGCCGCCTTCGAACACGAGTCGTTCGACCGCGAGCGCGTCCTTGCTCCCGTAACGATGCTGGATGCCGTTGACGGCGACGACGGGGCTCATCGGTCCGACATCACATCGAGGCGACGGCGGCGCTGGAACAAGCCGACGCCGGCGGCGGCGGTGACGAACATGCTGAGGACCTGCATCGTCGGGCCGAAGGCGTCGGCGGTGTTCGTCGCGCCCACGGCGATCGTGACGATGACGAGCCAGGCGACGGCGACGCCGCCGGCCGCGAACCGGGCGTCGAAGCGCGTGGCGAGCGCCATGGTGACCGACGTGGCGGCGAGGGCCGGGAGCAGCCATGCGATCCGGTGCGAGCCGCCGGCGGGGACGAGCATCGACACGATCACGAGCAGGAGGGTGCTCGCCGCGACGACCGTCATCGCCCGGACGAGGAACAGGCGGAAGCCGTCGATCGGGGCGGCCAGGGCGACGTCATGGGTCGGATCGACGGCCGGACCGAAGGCCAGGGCGACGCCGGCCAGCGGAATGAGCGGGGCCAGCGTGAGGAACGCCACGATCCGGTCGGCGCCGTCGGCGGTGTTGTTGGTCGCCGCCGAGAGGGCGAACAGCACGGCGACGAGGACGGAGATGACCCACGACCGACGCAGCGCCGGTGTGGCGGTCACGAGGGGGACGTTGCCCTCGCCGACGCCGAGCCGCAGGAGGACGCGGGCGAGCCGGGATGGAGCCGGCGCATCGAGCTCGGCGGTGATGGCGGCGAAGTTGGCGGCCTGGCGGGCGGTATCCGTCGTCGGGTCGGCGCCGGAGAGCAGCCGAGGTCGCTCGGCGGCTCGGCGCATGGCGTCGTCGAAGT
>BQJV01000232.1 GCA_021604885.1 Acidimicrobiales bacterium | reverse complement strand
GCCGCGCTGATTCAGCAATGGACGCACCCCCGCGTCGGCGAGCGAGGACCACTCGCCGCCGAGATCGGCGAGGGCAGTACCGAGGTGCGTGTGCACGAGCCCGCCGAGTCGTCGACTCTCCGAATCGTCGATCTGGTGGTGCACGACGGGGCGCGGCACGGCCGTGGACTCGCCGCCCTCGCCGAGCGCGAACGTGATGAAGGCCGCCGCGCCCACCGCGGCACCGGCCGCACCCCGAGTCTCGCCGGACAGCGCTGCATCGGACGTGCGGGTCAGCGCCACGGCGATGTCGTGTTCCCGGAGCTCCGTGGCGACGGCGTCGGCAAGGAGGAGGAGCCGCGCTGCGTCATCACCGTCGTCTCCCCCGCCGGCCGGGTCGAGCACGACGTGTTGTGGGCCGACCAGCACCGCGGTGGACGCCGGCTCCACTGCCGTCTCGCGGCATGCACCGAGGATGTTCCAGACCTCGCCATCGGTGCCGGTCACCGCGCGGAGGGTGCCGTCGGCCGCCCAGACTGCACCGGGGATGTCCGTCGCGAGCGACGGCAGGCGGGTCGAGATCGGCGCCGTGGTCGTCGTGATCGACGTGGAGGAGCTCGCGTCATCGTTCGGCGCCTCGCTGGTCGACGTCGAATCGTCGAACAGCGTGGGCACCGGATCGCCGCCGTCATCACCCGTGCAGGCAGCGGCGAGCAGGGCGGCGAGCGCGACGAACGCGAGGAGGCGCCTCACTCCAACTCCGGATCGTCGCAGTTGGTGGTTCGTCCCGCGCCCGTCGGTCCGTAGCCGCGGAAGATCGGATCCTCCGTGAAGCCCGAACCGGGATCGTCGGTGCCGGTGAACCGATCGACCGCGTCGACGACCGCACCGGCGAGTGCGTCCTGCACGTCGGCCCGGTTCAGGAGATCCTCCTCGACGGGATTCGTGATGTAGGCGAACTCCGCGAGCACGCTCAGCACGGGACCGGGCCGCCGCAGCACGCCGTAGTAGTCGAGGCCCTCGCGGTTCTCCCGCGACATCGCACCGGCGTCGCTCATCGAATACCACTCCGACCCGTAGCCATCGAGAGCCTCACGTGTCTCCTCGTAGAGCAGCCCGGCGAGCCGACGGGACTCCTCGGACGCCACCTGATGGAACATCTCGGTGCCGGGCGTCGGGCTGATCGCGTCGATGCCCGCGTTGTGGTGGATCGAGATGAACGCCATCGGGTCGAGCGCCCGACCGATCTCGGCGCGGGTCACGATCGGCACCCGCACGTCCGCGTCCCGCACAAGCATCACGGAGTACCCCGCAGCCTCCAGGCCGTCGCGCACGCGCCGGCTCACCTGCAGATTGATGTCCGACTCCTTCGTGTCGCCCGGCCCCACGGCCCCGGGTTCGGATCCGCCGTGGCCCGGGTCGATGACGATGTCGACCGACTCGGTGAACGTGCCGGACCCGATCACGGCCTCGCGCCCACAGGGCGTCCACACGCGGAAGCCGTCACCGAGTCGCTCCAGGACGGGCAGGACCCATCCGGTGGGGGTCTCCACGACGCCGGAGGTCTGGCCGTTGATCGGCACGCCCTCCTCGTCGAACGCGAGCGGCGGCACCGGCAGCGTGGTCGTCGTCGTCGTGGTGGTGGTCGTTGTCGTCGTGGTGGTGGTGCTGGTCGTCGTCGTCGTGGTCACGACCACGTCGGGAGGGTCCGCGACGTCGACCGACGAGGTCCCGCACGCGGCGGCGAGAAACGCGACAGCCACCAGGGCGCGAGGGATCACCCCTCCACGCTGTCAGTCATCGACCCCCAAGTGGTGACACCCGAGAATGGACAGGTGTCTGACACCTGTCCATTCTCCGGCGGGGTCAGAGATTGGCGACGATCTCGGCCATGAGTTCGCCGGCCTCGGTCGGGTTCTGACCGACCTTCACACCTGCGTCCTCGAGGGCTTCCATCTTCGCCGCAGCCGTGCCCTTGCCTCCCGACACGATGGCGCCCGCATGGCCCATCTTCTTGCCGGGAGGAGCAGTGACGCCCGCGATGTAGCTCGCGACGGGCTTGGTCATGTGGTTCTTGATGAAGTCCGCGGCCTCTTCCTCGGCCGAACCACCGATCTCGCCGATCATCATGACGGCCTTGGTGTCCGGGTCGGCCTCGAACGCTTCGAGACAGTCGATGAACGACGTACCGGGGACCGGGTCACCGCCGATGCCGACGCACGTGGTGACGCCGATGTCCTTCTGCTTCAGCTCGTACAGCGCCTGGTAGGTGAGCGTGCCGGATCGACTCACGATGCCGACCGGCCCGCCTTCCTTGGCGATGTGGCCGGCGGTGATGCCGATGTTGCACTTGCCGGGGCTGATGATGCCCGGGCAGTTCGGACCGAGCAGCCGCACCTTCGGGAAGCTCCGCTTGAGGTCGTTGTAGAAGAACGCCTCGTCGTGGGCCGGCACGCCCTCGGTGATGGCGACGATGAACTCGACGCCGCCCTCGGCGGCTTCCATCACCGCGCCGCGTACCCCCGGTGCGGGGATGAAGATACAGCTGGCCGTCGCGCCGGTCGCCGCCACGGCGTCGCCCACGTTGGCGTAGATCGGCACGCCGTCGACGTCGGATCCGGCCTTCTTCGGGTGTGTACCGGCCACGACCTGGGTGCCGTACTCGGCGTTCAGGCGGCCGTAGTAGCTGCCCTGCGAGCCGGTCAGGCCCTGGTAGATGACCTTGGTGTTCTCGTCTACGAAAATGCTCATGTTCGTCTCGTCCTTCAGCTCGCCAGCTCGACGGCTTTGCGGGCCGCGTCCAACATCGTCTCTTCCATCATCAACTTGTCGTCGAGGTTCGGGGCGAGGATCGCCCGACCTTCGTCGGCGTTCGTCCCGTCCAGGCGGATCACGATCGGCGAGTCGATGGCGACCCGGTTCATCGCCTCGATGATGCCGTTCGCCACCTCTTCGCCGCGGGTGATGCCGCCGAAGATGTTGATGAAGATCGACTTCACGGCCGGATCGTTGTTGATCACCTCGAGGGCGCCCGCCATGACGTCGGCGTTGGCGCCGCCGCCGATGTCGAGGAAGTTGGCCGGACTGCCGCCGACCTGGTTGACCACGTCGACCGTGCTCATGGCGAGTCCGGCACCGTTGGCGATCACGCCGACAGAGCCCTCGAGCCCGACGTACTGCAGGCCCTTCGCATGGGCTGCTTCCTCGCGCTCGTCGCGGGGCTGGGTCTCGTCGTACTGGGCGTAGTCCTCGTGGCGGTATTCGCTGTTGCCGTCGAGAGTGACCTTCGCGTCGAGGACGTGGACGTTGCCCTCCGGCGTGAGGATCAGCGGGTTGATCTCGACGAGATCGGCATCGCCCTCGGTGTACGCGGTGTAGAGCTTCTGGAGGATGTCGACGGTGCCTTCCACGGCCGCCTCCGGCAGGTTCGCCGCCGCAACCCATGCGCGGGTGACCTCTTCGTCGAGCCCGTCCACAGGATCGACCCAGATCTTGGCGATCGCGTCCGGGTTCTCCTCGGCGACGGTCTCGATCTCGACGCCGCCCTCCTTCGAGAGCATGCCGAGGTGCTTCTTGGCCGACCGGTCGAGGGTGAACGACGCGTAGTACTCCTCGGCGATGTCGCTGGCCTTCTCGATCCAGAGCCGCTGCACGATGTGGCCGTTGATGTCGAGTCCGAGGATGTTGCCGGCGTGCTCACGGACGGCATCGATGTCAGCGGCGAACTTCACGCCCCCCGCCTTCCCGCGGCCACCGGTGTGGACCTGGGCCTTCACCATCACCGGCGTGCCGAGCCGCTCCGCGGCGGCCACCGCCTCGTCGACGCTGAACGTCGCCTCGCCGGCGCTGACCGGCATGCCGTACTGGGCGAAGAACTCTTTGCCCTGGTGCTCGAATAGATCCACCGGATCCTCCTGGTAAGACGCGAAAAGTGCCGCACCGGCCGAAGCGGCCCTACGGCGGCACTCGGGCGATACTAGGCGGGTCCCTGCACCCCCTCCACATTCGCCGAGGACCTCATGCCCGTTGCCCGCGGACCGCAGATCAATGCTCGAAGCGCCGTGCTCGTCGGTCTGACCGGTGTCGTCATCGCGCTCGTGCTCGGCGGCATGGTCCTCTGGGTCGCCAGCAGCAGCGGCGACGTCCAGATCCAGCTCGGCGACGCCCAGTTCGACGCCGGGTTCACGACCCGTCAGGCCGAGGAGATCGACGCCCGCGGGCCGATCCTCTACGCCGATGCGGGAAGCAGCGGCCAGCGCGATCTCTACGTCCAACACATCGGCGATGATCCCGATGTCGGCTGGCTGGCCTTCTCCGCCCGGCGGGTCGGCGACCCCCGCGACTGTTCGGTGGTCTGGGATCCGGCGGCATCCGTGTTCACGATGGTCTCCAGCACGGATCGGAGCTGCGACGACGTGTCGTTCGACGAACTCGGCTGCGGATTGGTCCGCTACCCGGTCGAAGTGATCGACGACAAGGTGGTCGTCTTCCTCAACGAGACGGCCGAAGAGGTCGCCGCCGCGGTGGGAGACGGTGAGGGCGACGACGATCCCGCACTCGAGGGACCGGACCTCAGCTGCGCCGAGGCGTGATCAGCGACGCGGCGGCGGTGCCGCGTCCGCCTCGGCATCGTCGGATGGCGCCGACGAGGCCGACGCGCTGAAGCGTGAGGCGGCGAGCGGGGCGAACGATCCTCCGGCACCGGGGGGCGGACACGCGTCGACCTCGAACCGGCCGATGTAGATGCCCTCGTGGTCGTTGTAGAGCCCGTCGCGGGTGTCGAAGTCGAACTGGAACTGCACCGTACGACCACGGGCGCCACCCGGCAGCGAGATCGTGTGGAGCTCGAAGCCGGCGGTGTCGCCGATCGACGAGACGGAGTAGAGCGTCGAGTTCGGCGGGCCGACCATCCGCAGACGGAGGCGGTCGTAGCCGTCGTCCTGCGTCTCGACCTCACGCCAGACCGTGAACCGCACCTCGGTGGTTCCCGTCGAGGGAATCTCGAACTCCGGGGACAGCACCCGACCGCTGTTGCGGCTCGAGCCCGTCTCGAAGTTGCCGTTGGTGCCGCGGCCGTAGTGGAGCGACCCGCCGTCGCGGCTCGCCTCGGTGTTGTGGTTCCACAGGCCGTCGACGCCCGATCCCCACGAGTTGTCGATCGTCCAGCCCTCGAGGCCGGAGGTGAATTCGTGCACCGTCACACCCGAGCACGAACCCGTCGCCGCGGCGACCGGGTCCGTCGAGAGCACCGTCGGCACGGCCCAGGTCGCCACACCGGCCGCGGCCGTACGGCCGAGGAAGGAGCGACGACCCATGGTCGTCGAGAAGGGCGGAACGCGGGCGTCCGTCATCGAAGCGCGCCGCGCTCGGGAACAAGTGACATGTCACTCTTCGTGTCGGCCGATGGCCTTCGGCATCAACGGATCTGGGCCAAAAGTCCCATGGTCCGTTCTCGCGGCGTCGGTTCGGTCAGATCTTCTCGAGCGGTGCCCAGCTGAGGAGGAGCCGCTTCTCGCCGACCGACGGGAAGTGCACACTCGCCTCGGCCTTGTCGCCGCTGCCCTCGATGTCGATGATCACGCCCTCGCCCCACTGGGAGTGGCGTACGTCATCGCCGATACGCAGGCCCATGGTGTCGGCCCCGGACGGCGTCGGCCCGGCCCCGGCGGAGATCGCCTGCTCGACGATGTGTTCGCGGCTGGCGCCGATGCGCTGGCGGTCGCCGCCGGCGCCGCCGACGGACGAGCGGTCCTTGCGGCTGCGCAGCAT
>BQJV01000231.1 GCA_021604885.1 Acidimicrobiales bacterium | reverse complement strand
TCGGCCTCGTGTCGGGCCTCACCAACAATGTCGAGCGGCGCATCTGGGAGACCGCCCGCTACCTCGAGGACGTCATGACGACGGACTTCCTCGATCCCGACAGCGACGGCTGGCGCTCTATCTCGGGGGTGCGGCTGCTCCACGCCTCCGTCCGCCACATGATCGAGAACGGCAGTCAACGGATCCGCCACGATCCCGAGCACCCGGCCGACCGTGCCTGGAACACCTCGTGGGGTCGCCCGATCAACCAGGAGGACGTGCTCGGCACGGCGCTCACGTTCAACGCGATCACGATCGACGTGATGGACCGCGTCGGTATCGGATTCGATCCGGAGAACGCCGACGCGTTCATGCATGCGTGGAACGTCATCGGCGTGCTGATGGGCGTGCCGGAGGAGCACCTCACGAGCAAGATCGACCCGTCCCGCGATCTGACGTTCGAGGAGGGGCGCTATGTCCTCGGCGTGATCAACCATCGCCACCGCAAGCCGAGCATCCCCGGGCAGAAGCTGACCGCCGAGCTGCTCGCGATGTTCGACGGCTGGTTCATCGGACCGATGGAAAAGCTGCCCCGTGCGTTCATGCGGGTCGGTCTCGGAGACGAGGTCTGCGACGTGGTCGGGGTGCCGCCGCGGGGCTTGCTCGAGCGCATGATCGAGGGCAGTGCCGAGGTCAGCAAACGGATGCGCATGAACGGGATGTACCGCTGGATGATGCGCCGTTCGCTGGAGAGCTTCGGCGACGCATTCCTCCAGTACTACGCGGTCGTCTACAAGGACGAGCCGCCCTACCGGCAGCGACCGTTGCCGGAGGCGATGTCCACCCGACGACGCCCCGCCCGACGATTCCGAAACACCCGCGAGAGGAGCGCCTGATGGCTGCACCGGAGATCACCATCAAACTGTCGGCCGCTGACGGCTCGTCGCTCGAGGACGCGCTCGCCGGTCTCGACCTCGGCGATCTCACCATCGCCGACGTGCCCGACGACGGCTACGAGAGCGCGTTCACGGACACCGTCGCGTCGTTCGCCGGCACCACCTCCGCGGCCATGAAGAATGTGATCGCCAAGCTGCGCGACTTCGCGGACACGAGCGAGGCTCGACAGATCTCGGTGACGATCAACGGCGTGCGGCGACCGCTCGGTGAGCTCACGGACGCCGAGGTCGAATCGCTCTTCCCGGCCTGAGCTGATCCCGACTGCGGGCCAGGCTCAGACGAGGGACTCGAGCCGGCGGGCCGCGAAGGCCACGGCGTCGGGCAGATCCATCAGCAGGGCGCGGAGTTCGAGGCGTTCGGCCTCCTCCGGGCCGGCGGCGTCGAGTGCGGCGGCGATGCGATCGACGAGATCGTGGCGCTCGTCGTTCAGGAGCGGCATGACGAAGTCGGCCGCGGTTGCCGCGCGATCGAGCAGGAGCATCGCGTCGGTGTCGCCGGCCTCACCGAGGACGAGTGCGCCGAGCCGGATCGCGTGCCAGGCGTGGGACTTGTGGCCGACCCGCATCCAGAGGTCGAGCAGTTCGCACAGCTGGGTCGCGGCGTCCGCGGTGTCACCCGAACGTCGGCGGGTCGAAGCGAGGCTCGACTGGGCCATCGCCATCACCCAGCGGTTGTCGACGCCCCGTGCGACGGTGATCGCCTCCGTGAGACACGAGGCGGCGTAGTCATGGTCGAGTTGCTCGGCCGCGGTGCCGAGCGCGAACAGCGACCACGCGATCGACGACGCGTTGTCCGCCTTGCGGGCCAGCCTGAGGGCGCCGGCTGCGCTGCCTCGCGCCTCGTCGGTGACGCCGGCCATACTCTGCGCCAACGACGAGAGCACCATCGTGTTCGCGATCCAGTACGGCTCGCCGGTGGCCGTGGACGCCTCGACGAGTTCGTCGAACACCCGGTCGATGGGGTGACGGGTTTCGGCGTAGACCGCGGAGTTCAGGATGGCGAGTCGGACCGGGAGCGTGTGGCCGACGCCCGAGTGCTGCTCCGCGGCGAGGGCCATCTCCGCGAACTCCGCGCCTTTTGCGCCGTCGTCGCGGGCCCACGCGCCAAGCGACACGATGCCGGCCACCGATGCGAGGAGTGGGTGGTCGGGCGGCGCCATCCGGGCCGCGGTCTCGGCCCAGTCGAAGACCTCGTAGTTGAGGCCCATGAACCCGAAGTCCCAGAGCGCGTCCGCGATCGCGAGCGCGCTGTCGTGGTCGCCGTTGTCGGCCGCTCGTGAGAAGGCGGCGCGAAGGTTGTCGAGGTCGGCATCCAGCCGACGGGCCCAGAGCTTCTCCTCCTTGCCCCGCTTGGCCTTCCCGCCGGCGAGAGCGAGGCGCTTCATCAAGGCCGCGTGGGCATCGAGCATCTCTTCGGCCTGGTCCGCGTCGAGCCGCGAACGCAGGTGGAGACGGATGGGCTCGAGGATCTGGAACCGCGTCGTGTTGGCCGAGTGTTCGGTGCGGATCAACGACTGGTCGCAGAGCCGCACGAGGATCGGCTGCACCGTGGCCCGACCATCGGCGCCGATCAGCTCGGCGATCGCATCGGCGGTGAACCCACCCACGAACACCGAGGCCGCGAAGAGCATGCGCCGATGGTCTGCTGGGAGTGCGTCGATGCTCCACGACACGGTCTCATCAAGCGAGACGACCGGGATGTCGCCGGCCTCGACCGAGCGCATCGACCCCAGGACCTCGCTCGGCGTCTGGGTGACGGACGCCGCGGCGGCCAGTTCGATCGCCATCGGGAGCCCGTCCAGCTTCTCGCAGAGCTCGGTGATGGCCGGGTCGCGCAGCGTCTGCTCGTCGGCTCCGGCCGCGACCGCGAAGTGGTGGAACAGCTGGTCGGCGTGGGAGTCCGGGCCGGTCTCGAGCGGTTCGAGCCGGAAGACGGTCTCGCCGGCCGTGCCGATCGGGGAGTTGCGGGTGGCCAGGACCGTGATGCGGCGGCACCGGGCGACGATCTCGTCGAGGAGTGGGGCGACGACGTCGGTGTCGTGTTCGCAGTTGTCGACGACGAGCAGCACCTCGAGGTTGTTCGTCGCGTCGACGATGGCGGAGATGATGTCGACGTCGGCCCGTGGTTCGACGTCCAGCGCGGCGGCGATCGCGACGCTGATGTCGTCAGCGCCGACGCCGGCGAGGCTGCACAGCCGGACGCCGTTGGCGTAGCCGTCGCGCCGCAGATTGGCGACGTCGATCGCCAGGCGGGACTTCCCGACACCGGGCGACCCGATGACGGTGACCGTGGCGTGCTCACCGATGAGGCGTCCGAGCTGCACGATCTCGCTGTCGCGGCCGATCGGCCGCGTCGGTGGCGCGGGGAGCGGCGCGGGGCCCGTCTCCTTGGAGCGAAGACGGGGGAACTCGGCCGGGAGGCCGGGGCCACCGACCTGGTGGATGCGGATCGGCTCTGCGAAGTCACGCAGGCGGTGCATGCCGAGGTCGGTGAGGGCGAGGGGCGCGGGCACGAGGTCGGCGAGGAGCCCTGCCGCGACGTCGGACACGAGGATCTGGCCGCCATGGCCGGCAGCGTGCAGGCGCGACGAGAGATTGACGCCGCGGCCGTGGTACTCGTCGCCTCGTTTGAACACGGGCCCCGAATGGATTCCCATGCGAACGGGGAGCTCGGCGATGGGGCCCCATGGTTCGGTGAGGAGCGCTCGTTGCGACTCGACGGCGGCGGCGAGTGCATCGTGGGCCGAGGCGAATCCGCCGACGACACCGTCGCCGGTCTTGCCGATGAGCACGCCCTTGTGGTCCGCGATGGCCGTCTCGAGGATGGCGTCGTGGCGGCCGATGACGGCCACCATCTCGGCCGGATGCCGCTCCCACAGGCCCGTGCTGCCCTCGATGTCCGTGAACAGGAAGGTCAGGTCGACGGGTTCTCCCTCGATGACCGGCCCGGCTGCACTCACGGTCGAAACACTACTGCCTGCGCGAAAAGCGGTCCCAATGTCACCGTCGGGCGGTCCGGCGGGGAAGACCCGAAAATCCCGCATTTGTGTAGCGCGACCGACCCCCTCGCCGGTCTGCAAGGTTGAGAGGCAGATGTCAGGCGATTTCGACGAGTTCGTGAAGGAGGTCGAGCCGGTGTTGCGACGCGCACTGAGTGGCTGCATGCGCCGGGATCAGGTGCATGACGGGCTCGCCGAGGCCTTCGCGTACGCGTGGGAGCACTGGGACGAGATGGACGCCGTCGACCGCCCCGTCGGCTACCTCTACCGCGTGGCGCAGTCCAAGACCCGCAGCCGCAAGCAGGGGTTCCTGCCGTGGGCCGGTGACGACGCGATCCCGGACGTGGAGCCCGAGCTCATTCCCGCGCTCGCCTCGCTTCCCGCAAGTCAGAAGACCGCCGTGTGGCTCGTCGCCGCGTGCGGCTGGTCGCAGGTCGAAGCGGCGGACGCGATGGGTGTCACCCCGTCGACGGTCAGCACCCATGTCGCTCGTGGCCTCGACAGCATCCGTGCCTCCCTGGGGGCCAACGCATGATCGATCCGACCGAACAGCTCCGTCGGCTCGCCGAGGCCCGCGCCGCGCAGGTGGACGCGTTCACCGTGGACGAGCTCGAGCGACCCGACGACGAGCGGCCCGGTGGCGTCGTCCTCCCGTTCATCGCGCGGCGTTGGCCGGCGGCCGTCGCGGCCGCCGTGCTGGCGGTCGTCGCGCTCGGAGCCGGACTGTTCGCCACGTTCGGCGGTTCGAACCCGCCTGTCGACGACGTGTTCGCCGCGGGACCGGACGTCGATCTCGACACCCCGTCCACCGTGCTGGATGACGTGATCCTGCCCGACGTCATCGACCTTCCGGCTGACCAGGCCGCCGCCGAGCTCGCCGAACTCGGCCTCGACCCGACCTTCGATGTGCTCTTCGTCGCTCCCGGCGACGATCGGCTCGGTCGGGTGGTGGCCATGAGCCTTCCCGAGGGCATGACCGTGCCTGCCGGCGAGACCATCGAGCTGCAGGTGGCCCAGCTCGCGCCGACCTCGCTCTCGGCCGACGCCTGTCAGCGGCCGGCCCACCTGCTCGGCACCTTCGACGATGACCGTCTGCTCGATGCCGTCCACCCCCGCTTCATGGGCGGCGACACGATCACCGAGGTGGAGGTGTGCACCGCGGCCGGCTCCCGACCGGTCGTGTACGACCTCGGCTTCCGACGCCTGGCGAGCGTGCAGGATCTCGACGGCAACGGCACCGACGAGATCGTCGGGCCGATCGACGATGCCGAGACCGTGTGGCAGGTGCTGGCGATGGACGGCGGCGAGGTCGTGCGCGTCGACACCGACCTTCGCTTCGGCGCCCGGGGCGGCGGCCCCACCCAGGACTGGTGGGGGTGCCATGCGTTCGCCGACTCGGGTCTCGAACGGCTCGCGATCGGGACGTGGGTCGACGAGGGCGACACGATCTCGTGGGAGCTCACGGAGTACAACATCGTCGGATCGACGCTGGTCGCGGGTGCTACGGAACGCAGCTCAGGACCGGCGGGCGACGGTCTCCCCGGACGGGACCGCTGCGAACCCCGGCCGCTCACCGAGGTGCCGATCTGCCCGATCCTTGATGTGAACGTGGCGGTCGTCGGCGACCTCGACGGCGACGGACTCGAGGACATCGTCTCGCCCCGCGAGAATCTCGTCTGCTGGGGCGGCGGCGTCGTCCGCGCGATCGGGCCGGCGACGGCGACGGCGGAGATCTGGTTCCTCGACGACATCGAGGACGACGGTCGGCTCGAGTTGTTCCTCGGCTCGACCACATACGAGTCCACCGTCGCCCGGCCCTACGCGGTGAACGAG
>BQJV01000230.1 GCA_021604885.1 Acidimicrobiales bacterium | reverse complement strand
CGACGCGCTCGCGTTCGCCCCGTCCGGCGACCTCTTCGCCGGCGACCGCAACGGTGATGTCTGGCGTTCCACGGACGGCGGCGCCAACTGGACATCGCTCTACTCGGTGGCCGGCGGCCCATCCATCACGACGATCGTCGCGGCACCCAACGCAACGGATGTGACGATCCTGGTCGGCACCGAGACCGGTGCCCTCTTCCGCTCGGCTGATGACGGCGTGACTTTCGCCGCGGCGGGCCTCGCCCTGCCGGCGGAAGAGGTCCAGTCGCTCGCCATCTCACCGACCCACGCGTCCGATCAGACCGCCTGGCTGTCGTCTCGGACCGACGGCGTCTATCGCTCGACGGACGGCGGCGTCACGTGGACGCTCAGCAGCAGCGGGCTGACCGTCGCCGCGCAGGCCGCCCAACTCGGGCGGGCGAACTTCGGCGAGATCGTGGTCGGCGACAACGGCGGCACCTACACGCTCTACGTGGGCGGCTTCGACGGACTCTTCCGGTCCGACGACGGTGCGACGACCTGGACCGCGCAACACACCCACGTCGACTACATCGTCGGCATCGCCTTGTCGCCGGACTATGCGAACGACCAGACGGTCCTGGTCACGACCTACGTGAAGGGCGCCTACGTGTCCACGGACGGCGGAGCAACCTGGCAGCCCGCCCACACCGGCTTGGGCCACGTCCGTGACGACGGCAACGGGTTCGCGGCGGTGCGCCGCCTCTACAACGCCGAGATGTCGCCGGACTTCGCGAACGACCAACGGATGTTCACGGTGACGCCGAACCGCTTCGCCTACAGCGACGACCTCGGTGAGTTCTGGAACGAGGTGTTCGTCTCGACGCCGACGCCGCCGATCCGCGGCCCGGTGATCGCCGTGTCGCCGGACTTCGCGTCCGATCAGACCGTGTTCTTCGGCACGCTGCTGGGCGATGTCCACCGCTCGACCGGCGGCGGCGCCACGGCATGGACGCATCTGTCCAATGCCGGGAGTCGGATTCGCTCACTCGTCGTCAGCCCCGCCTACACGTCGGATGACACCCTCTTCGCCGGCATCGACACCGGCGTCGTCAAGAGCGTCGATGGCGGATCCACCTGGTCGCCGACCGGCCCCGCCGCGTCGACGCCGCAGGTCGCGATCTCCCCGAACTACGCGGTCGACGGGACCGTCTTCGCCGCCACGCCGGCTGGGCTGCTCGTCACGACGAACGGTGGCACGAGCTGGTCGATGATCACCGGAGGCCCCCTGACGGCCACGAGCCACGTCGAGGCCGTCGCGATCTCCCCGGACTTCGCCAACGACGGGGTCGTCCTGGTCAGCGAGGAGACGGCCGGTCTGCTCAAGTCGACCGACGGCGGCGTGTCGTTCTCGGCAACCGGCGCGGATCTGCTCGCGAACAATCTGGTGATCGCGGAGTTCAACAACCCGACGGAGGTCCCCATCGAGTTCTCCGAGGACTTCGCCAACGACCAGACGGTGTTCGCGTACGCGCAACAGGACGTCATGAAGTCCACGGACGGTGGCGCGACCTGGCAGGTGCTCTCACTTCCCCCCGCCGTCGACATGCTGGGCCAGCCGGAGATCATCGCCCGCACCGGTGAGGCAGTGGTCGAGCCGGGAGGCGGCGGCACCGTCGTCGCGTCGATCCCGGTCGACCTGTCCCACCCCGCCATCTTCGACGTCGAGGTCGACTGGGACGTCGTCGACGCCACCGGCGATCCGGCCCTCGCCGGTCACGCCGATGTCGTCGGCACGAGCGGTCACCTCGTCTGGAACGAAGGTGATGACCGCCTCTTCGCCGAGGTCACCGTCGCCGACGACGAGGTCGCCGAGCTCCTCGAAACGCTCGAGATCCAACTGAGCAACCCGGTGAACGCGTCGATCGGAGCCGGAAGTGGATTCGTCGACATCGTCGACGACGACCCGCTGCCGGAGATCCGGCCATCGGGTGTGGCCGCCTTCGAAGGCGACGTGGGATCGACGTTCCACGACTTCACGGTGACCATGACCCGCCCGTCGTCCACCGACATCACGATCGACTACACGTCGGCCGACACCGCCAACCCGCAGGTCGCGCAGTCGGGCGTGGACTACACGGCGTTCGCCGGCACGCTCACCATCCCCGCCGGCCAGGTGTCCGCCACGTTCCCGGTCGAGATACTGGGCGACACGGTCGTCGAACCACCGCTGCTCTGGGGTGAGTGGGGGCTGGCGGCGTTCGGCAACCCGTCACCGAATGCCACGCTCTACACCGGCTTCTTCGGCCTCGGCCTCATCATCATCTTCGACGACGACTGAGACGATCAGCTTCCGAGCTGCTCGGCGACGAAGTCGACGATCCCGCCGATCGCGTCGGCGGACTCCGGGGTGTCGAACATCTGGAACACGTGGATGCCCTCGTCCCAGCGTTGGAGGGTCACTTCGCCGCCGGCAGCCTCGATCCCCGCGGTCACGTGGAGGCTGTCGTCGAGCAGGACCTCGACGCCGCCGACCTGGACCAGCACCGGAGGGAGGTCGGCGAGATCACCGAGACCGGGGGAGAGCCGCGGGTCCTCGAGCGGCGTGTCGCCGGCGTAGGCCGCGGCGTACTGCAGGAGGTTGTGGCGGCCGACGAGCGGGTCGTCGTCGCCGACGGACTCGTAGGTCGCGTTCGTGCAGGTGAGGTCGGCCCAGGGGGAGAGGGCGACGCCGGCTGCGGCCCGCTGGCCCCGGTCGCGGAGCGCGGCGAGTGTGGCGAGGGTGAGTCCGCCGCCCGCGCTGTCGCCCGCGATGACCACACGGCCGGCGGGAATCCCCTGCTCCGACAACCATGTCATCGCCGCGAGTGCATCCTCGAGCGCGGCGGGGTGCTTGTGCTCGGGACCCAGCCGGTAATCGAGCACGAGCACGGCCAGCCCGGTGTCGGCCGACAGTCGCGCACCGAGCGCGCCGTGCGTGCCGAGTCCGCCGAGGACGTAGCCACCCCCGTGGAGGTACAGCAGGGCCGCGTCGGGGCGGACGCCGTCGGTGATCCAGGCGCCGGTGCATTCGCCCACGCGCACCATCTCGTGGGCGATGCCGTCCGGCATCGGTGTGCCGATCGGGATCGCGGCGCGATCCGCGTCGATCTCACCGGAGATGACGTTGATCTCGCGCATCATCGCGATGGTTGCTTCGAGTTGCTCGCTGGCCATGGCCGGCGACTCTACCTGCGACGGCCCTTGCGGGTCTTGCGGCCGTCCCAGCAGCCGCGGTGCCAGTGTCGACGGAGGTCCGCGGCGCCGACCGGCACGACGGCGTAGTGGCCGGTGCCCGGCGGGATGTCGCGATTGCAGTTGGGGCAGAGATAGGTCTTGGTGGCCTGGTACGGCTGCAGGAACCGCACCTCGACCTCGCCGTAGGCCTCGGGGTCGTCCATCGTCGCTACCCGAAGAACGCCCAGAGGACGAGCAACAGCGCGACGAGGAGTCCGGCCCCGACATAGAGCAGGTCCGTCGGTCGTCGTTTGTGCGGCCGCGTGGGGTCCATTCCCATCGGCTCAGTATCGTCGGACAGGATGCGGACCCCACCCCTCGTCGTCCTCGTGGTCGTGCTCGCGATCGCCTCGGGCTGCGCCGGCGAGCCGCCCGGCGTTCCGCTGGGGCCCGACGGCGAGCCGGACGAGACGCTTGCGCTCGGGCGTGACGTCTTCGGTGCTCGCTGTACGAACTGTCACGGTTCCGCAGGTGGCGGTGGCACCGGCCCTCGGCTGGCGGGCACGGTGACGGACTGCTATCCGGACCCGGCGGATCAGGAGCAGGTCATCCGAGACGGGCGCAACTCGATGCCGAGCTTCGGCGGCTCGCTGACGGACGACGAGATCGCGGCCGTCGTGCGGTACACCCGCGAGGTGCTCGAGTAGTTCCGTCGCCGCGGCGACGCACACTGTCAGACCGTCCCGGTAGGGTCGGTTCCACGCTCGTCGGCCTGCGCAAGGCGACCTCACGATTCACCTCGGAGGTACCCCCTTGCTCGCCACCGTCCCCTCGGCGACCCTCGATGGCATCGACGGCGCCCGTGTGCGCGTCGAAGTCCATGTCGCGAACGGTCTGCCCGGCTTCACCATCGTCGGCCTGCCCGACACCTCCTGTCGCGAAGCGCGCGATCGCGTGCGGGCCGCGATCGAGTCGTCCGATCTCGACTGGCCGATGCGGCGAGTCACGGTCAATCTCGCGCCGGGCGGATTCCGCAAGGTCGGCGCCGGCCTCGATCTCGCCGTCGCACTCGGCATCCTCGGGGCGACTGGCCAGATCCCGCTCGAACTCCTCGAGGGGGTCGCCGCCGTCGGCGAGCTCGGGCTCGACGGCAGTGTGCGCAGCGTGCGCGGCATCCTGCCGCTCGTCGACGTGTTGGCGGACGAGCGGGTGATCGTGCCGGCATCGGACGCGCGTGTCGCGGTGCTCGGCCTGGAGGAGCGGGCCCGACCCGTTCGTTCGCTTCGCGATGTCGTGGGCGCCCTGGCGCAGGGCTTGCCCTGGCCCGACGTGGACTGTCGCTTCGACGACGAGCCGGCTCCCGCCGAGCCCGACCTCGCGGACGTGCGAGGTCAGCTGGGTGCCCGACGGGCGCTCGAGCTGGCGGCGGCGGGCGGCCACCACCTCCTGCTGGTCGGCCCGCCGGGGGCCGGGAAGACAATGCTGGCCCGTCGTCTCGTCGGCCTGCTTCCCGACCTCGGTCCGAGTGCGGCGAAGCAGGTCACCCGCGTCCACAGCGCCGCAGGGCTGTCGTTGCCCCCGGGCGGTCTTGTCCGGCGTCCCCCGTTCCGCGCGCCGCACCACTCGGCGACCATGGCGTCGTTGGTGGGTGGCGGGTCGGGCTGGTCCCACCCCGGCGAGGTGAGCAGCGCCACCGAAGGGGTGCTGTTCCTCGACGAACTCGGCGAGTTCTCGCCCCGGGTGCTCGACGCGCTGCGCCAACCGCTGGAGGAAGGTGTGGTCCGGATCGCCCGTTCCGGCGGCACGAGGGAGCACCCCGCCCGCATGTTGCTCGTCGCGGCGATGAACCCGTGTCCGTGCGGGGAGGGTGGCACCAACAACTGCCGCTGCAGCCCGTCGAGTCGCACGCGCTACGCCGGGCGGGTCTCCGGGCCGCTCCTCGATCGGTTGGACGTCATGGTCCATGTCGATCGGCCGTCGCCGGTCGCGTTGCTCGATGCGCAGCCGGGGGAGTCCAGCGCGGTGGTGGCCGAGCGGGTGGCGGAGGTGCGCGATCTCGCCGTACGGCGCGGTGTGAACACCAACGCCGAGCTGAGTCGGGACGCGCTCGACGAGTTCGCACCGCTCGACGACGACGCTCTCGATCTGCTGCATCGTGCGCTCGTGGTCGGTGCCCTGAGCGGCCGGGGGGCGATGCGGGTTCGGGCGGTGGCTCGCACCATCCGTGATCTCGACGACGGGTCGGCGGTCATCCGGGGATCCGACATCGGGGAGGCGCTGCAGTTCCGGGCACGGCCCCCGATGGGCGGCGACAAGGTGACCCCGGTCCGTCCGCCGATCGATGGGGGGAGCGTCGATGCCGAGGCGTCCTGAATTGGTGGCCGCGCTGGCCGCGCTTCCCGGCGCCACCTCGACGCGTCTCGCGAAGCTGCTGCGAGACGCCGAGGTGGAGGATGCCTGGGCGTCGGTGGTGGCCGGACGCGTGTCGTCCGACATCGCGAATGCGGCCGTGCGATCGGAGTGGCGCGCCGCCGCGGCGCAGGTCGACGTCGAGGCGCTCGGCGCGTGTCTCCGGTCCCTGGAGTGCACGGCGACCAGTTG
>BQJV01000229.1 GCA_021604885.1 Acidimicrobiales bacterium | reverse complement strand
CTGCGGATCGCGGCGACGTAGAGCAGCCCCACGAGACCACCCGCCACCAGCCCACCGAGGTGCCCACCCACGGAGATGCGCGGGATGGCGAACGTGATCACGAGGTTGAGGGCCAGGATCGGGCCGAGGCCGCTTGCCCAGATGTTCATCCCCATCGATCGTTGGATCACCGCGATGGCGCCGAACAGGCCGAAGATCGCGCCGGATGCCCCGACGGTGATCGCGTTGGGATCGAGCAACATCACGCCGGTAGCCCCACCGAGCAGTGAGACGACGTAGAGGGCGATGAAGCGGGGACGATCGAAGACCCGCTCGAGCTGAGGACCGAGAATCCACAGGGCATACATGTTGAACGCGAGATGCATCAGGCCGGCGTGCATGAAGCCCGAGGTCAGGAGACGGAAGTACTCCCCCTCGGCCACACCGATGAAGCCGTCCTCGAGGACGAACCCGCGACCGATCAGGCCGAAGTCGAGGTCGGCGCCGGACTGCCCCTGGGTGACCACGAAAACCAGGACGTTCAGACCGATCAGGATCTTGGTGACGATCGGGTCGAACGTGGGCGTGCCCCGGAAGACCTGCTGCTTGCCGCCCTTGACGCACTCCGGGCAGTGGAAACCCACGGATGCCTGGTGCATGCACTGGGTGCAGATCGGCCGGTCGCAGCGCTGGCAGATCACTCCTGCGGGGGCGCCCTTGTGCCGATAGCAACTGGTGACATCAGTTCCGGGGGACGAATCGCTCACTGACCCCACGGTACCGGGTGCCGGCGGGGCTACCGGACGCGTGCCGTCCCCGGACCGAGGCGAGATCACCACGGTCGACGGCGCCACGCCGGTAGCGTCTGAGGCCGTGGACGGCGACTTCATGACCAACCCGGAGCTCGTCGCCCGACTCGATCAGCTCGCCCAACAGCCGGTGCTCCTGATCGCCTCCGATTACGACGGCACCGTGGCCCCGATCGTGAGCGATCCGATGAAGGCGCTGCCGTTGCGGGAGACGAGCGTTGCGCTGCGCAACCTCGCCGCGCTGCCTCAGACCGAGGTCGCGGTGATCTCCGGGCGCTCGCTGCGGGACCTAGCCGCACTCTCGCGCCTGCCGGCCGAGATCCATCTCGTGGGCTCACACGGCACGGAGTTCGACATCGACTTCGCGCTCGACCTCGACCCGGACCTCCGGGAGCGGCGGTCGACCCTGCTCGACGAGCTCCGCGTCCTCAGCAACGCCCACGAGGGCATGTCGCTCGAGAAGAAGCCCGCGTCGGTCGCTGTGCACTACCGCAACGTCGACGAATCCGCGATCGCCGGTGTGCTCACCCAGCTGGACGAGATCGCCGGCCGGATCGGCGGCCTGACCGTCCGCCACGGGAAGATGGTCTGCGAGCTGCTGCTCGTCCCCACCGACAAGGGCCGGGCCCTCACGACGGTCCGAGCCAACGTCGGCGCCGGTGCGGTCTTGTTCCTCGGCGACGACATCACCGACGAGGACGCGTTCGCCACCCTCGCCGGCCCCGACGTCGGGGTGAAGGTCGGCCCCGGCGACACCTCCGCCGCGTTCCGGGTCGACACACCGGACGACGTCGCCGTCCTGCTCGCAGCCCTCTGCGCCCGACGGTCCGACTGGCTCGCCGGTGCCGGCGTCACGCCGATCGAGGACCACTCGATCCTCTCCGACCAGCGCACCGCGGCCGTCGTCACCCCGGACGCTCGCATCACCTGGCTCTGCGTGCCCCGTATCGACTCCAGCGCGATCTTCGCCGAACTGCTCGGCGGCCCACCGGCCGGTCACTTCTCGGTGCGCCCGGCCATGCCCGGCGGCGCGCCGGTCCAGACGTACCAGGACGACTCGCTGGTGCTTCGCACTTCGTGGGACTCCATGTCGGTCACGGACTATCTCGATTGTTCGGACGGACGCCCCGGCCGGATCTCGGGCCGCACGGATCTCGTCCGGGTGATCGAAGGCACCGGTACCGCCATCATCGAGTTCGCGCCGCGACTCGACTTCGGGCGGTTCCCGACCCAGCTCGAGCTCCGCGACGGCGGCCTGGAGGTCACGAACGCCCACGACCTCGTCGTCCTCCGCGCGCCGGACGTGGACTGGGAGGTCATCGATCACGGCATGCACCAGACCGCCACCGCCGAAGTCGACCTCTCGAACGGGCCGATCACCCTCGAGCTGCGCTGTGGCACGGCGTCGATGCGGCCCGATCGCAGCGACGAGGCGGCGCGACGCGCCAGCACCACCGCGTTCTGGGCGGACTGGGCCGCCCGGCTCGAACTCCCTGACGTCGAGCCGGACCTGGTTCGCCGGTCAGCGCTCACCCTCAAGGCCCTCTGCTACGGCCCGACCGGCGCCATTCTCGCCGCCGCCACCACGAGCCTCCCCGAGTTCCTCGGCGGGGTGCGCCAGTGGGACTACCGCTACTGCTGGATCCGCGACGCGTCCATGTCCGCTGCCGCCCTCGTCCGCCTCGGATCGATCAACGAGGCGATGGACCTGCTCGACTGGCTGCTCCGCGTCCTCGAGACCAGCGAGGTCGGCCCGGAACGGCTGTCACCGCTCTACACCGTCAATGGTCAGTCGCTGCCGCCCGAGGCCACGATCGAGGAGCTGTCGGGCTACGCCGGCTCGCGACCGGTTCGGGTCGGCAACGCGGCCGACCACCAGGTCCAGCTCGACGTGTTCGGCGCGGTGCTCGAACTCATCCACCAGCTCGGCGAGATCGACGCACCGCTCTCCGCGAAGCACTGGCGCCTCGTCGAGGATCTCGTCGCCGCGGTCGATCAGCGCTGGATGGAACCCGACCAGGGCATCTGGGAGGTGCGCTCCGCGCCACGTCACCACACCAACTCCAAGATGATGTGCTGGGTGACCGTCGACCGTGCGATCCGCATCGCCGAGAACGTCTTCGGTCGCGAACGTCCGGAGTGGGTCGTGCTGCGCGATCAGATCGAGAAGGACATCCTCACCAACGGCTGGAACGACGATGTCGGATCGTTCACCACCGCCTACGACGGCGTCGATCTCGACGCGTCGGTCCTCGCCGTCGGCCTCTTCGGCCTCGTCGACCCCCGCGATCCCCGATTCCGTGCGACCGTCGACGCCGTGGAGACCTGGCTGCGCACCGGCGACACCGTCTACCGCTACAAGCACGAGGACGGCCTCCCCGGCGAGGAGGGCGGCTTCAACCTCATGACCAGCTGGCTGATCGACGCCAAACTCCTCATCGGCGACACCGACGACGCAGAGCAGCTGTTCGCCGCCTATCTCGAACTCGCCGGGCCCACCGGACTGATTCCCGAGGAAGTCGACCCGTTCAGCGGCCGCGGGCTGGGCAACCATCCGCAGGCCTACAGCCACCTCGGATTGATCAACAACGCCTGCAATCTCGCCGACGTGCGCTCGCGTTAGAGCGAGACGGCGCTCTCGCTCATCCCGAGGGCATTGATCTCGACGACCTCGGTGACGCCTTCGACGCGGTCCTTCATGATCCGTTCGATGCCGGCCTTCAGCGTCTGGGTCGACGCCGGACAGGTGACGCAGGCGCCCTTGAGTTCGACGGTCACCACGCCCGAGGCCTCGTCGACCTCGATCAGTTCGATGTCGCCCTCGTCCGCCTGGATGGCCGGGCGGATGGCGGTGATGACCTTCTCGACCTTCTCGCGCAACGCAGAACTCCGGGATCCGAACGGGGTGGACGCCCTCAAGTGTGGCAGCCACCTTCCTCAACACCGACATCGGCGCGGTATTCCGTAGGGTGACGAGATGTCGACGGGCTTGCTGTTGGCCCACCAGGGCGGATGGGACGAGATCCTGCTCGTCGCCGGACCGGTGGCCGTCTTCGCTCTGCTGCTCTGGGTCGCCCGCCGTCGCGCGCTCGCCCAGGCGTCAGTCGAGTCGGATGTCGGCTCCGAGGGCGTTTAGCTTCCCGGCGATGTCGTCGTAGCCACGGGCGACATGGTGCGCCTCGGCGACCACCGTCTCGCCTTCCGCAGCCAGTCCGGCGATGACGAGGGCGGCGCCGGCGCGGATGTCGTGGGCCTTCACCGGCGCGCCCGAGAGGCGCTCCACGCCACGCACGACGGCGTGATGGCTGTCGGTGCGGATGTCGGCCCCCATACGGCGGAGCTCGTCGACGTAGCGGAAGCGACCGGAGAACACGTTCTCCGTCACGATGCCGACGCCCTCCGCCGTCGCCAGCGCGGCGACGAGGAAGGGCTTGAAGTCGGTGGCGAGCCCCGGATACGGCAGTGTCGAGCAGTCGCTCGACCGCAGGCGGGTGCCGGCGAACGCCCAGATCCCGTCCGCGTCGGGCGAGATCCGCATGCCCATCTCTCCGAACTTCTGACACAGCATAGCCATGTGGTCATGGCGGGCCCCCGCCACGGTGACCTCGCCGCCGGCGATTCCGAGCGCGGCCAGATACGTCGCCGCCTCGATCCGGTCCGGGATCACGGTGTGGTCTGCCGAATGGAGGATCTCCACGCCTTCGATCACCAACGTCGACGAACCGGATCCCTCGATGCGGGCGCCCATCTTGTTCAGCAGTTCACAGAGGTCCGCGATCTCGGGCTCGCGGGCCGCGTTGTCGACGACCGTCGTCCCCTTCGCCAACACAGCCGCCATCAGGAGGTTCTCGGTGGCCCCGACGCTCGGGTACTCGAGCAGGACGCGGGCCCCGAGGAGATTGGGGGCGCTCGCGTGGATGTAGCCGTGGCGGGTCTCGAAGTCGGCACCCAGCTCGGCGAGACCGCGCATGTGCATGTCGATCGGACGTGGACCGAAGTCATCGCCGCCGGGCAGGGCCACCCGCGCCTCGCCGCACCGAGCCAGCATCGGCCCGAGCACCACGATCGACGCCCGGAACTGTTCGACGAGCTCGTACGGCGCCACCGGTTCGATGGCGCCCGGCACGGTGATCTCGAGGATCGGCTCGGGTCCGGACTCGTCCCAGCCGACCTCGCTGCCGGTGGCGCGCAACAGGTCGGACATGAGAGCGACGTCGGTGATGCGGGGAACGTTGGCGAAGCGGTACGTGCCCTCGGCGAGCAGCGTGGCCGCCATGAGCTTGAGCGCGCTGTTCTTGGCACCGCCCACCCGGATGGTTCCCTCGAGGCGGTGACCACCGCCGACCACGATGCGCTGGGGCTCGGTCATCATCCAGAAGTCTGCCAGCGAATCGCCGCCGTGACGGTCATCGCCAGGATCACGACCACGACGAAGGGCGCTCGTCGCCAGACCGCGATCACGCCGGCGGCCAGGCCGGCAGCCCGGGCGTCGATCGTGAGTGACTCGTCCAGGCTGAACGTCTGCACGGCGATGAGGGCAGCGAAGAGCGCGGCCGGAATCAAGCCGGCGAGCTCGGGGAACCAGCGCAGGACGCCCGTCTGCGCGCCCTCGTCGACCGCGAATCTCGCCAGCACGACGTGTCCGAAGAGCTTGAACCCGAAGCTCCCCACGACGAGCACGATGATCGCTGTCCAGCTCACGAGCGCGCTCCCCTGAGCTTCCACGCCAGCGCCGGCCCGACGGCGAGCGCCGCCACCAGCAGCGGCACACCGGCGGGCGAGATCGGCACCATGGCGATCGCGAGGCCGGCTCCGAGTATCGCCGCGACGCGGCCGGGCGCTGAGCGCACGTGCGGCGCGAGCAGGGATATGAACGCCGCCGGGAACGCCGCGTCGAGGCCCCACGTCTCCGGCTCGCCGATGGCCGCGCCGATCAGCGCCCCGCCGACCGAACCGAGGACCCACAGCGACCACAACCAGATCCCGGTCCACCAGAACGCATCGG
>BQJV01000228.1 GCA_021604885.1 Acidimicrobiales bacterium | reverse complement strand
GGCGATCACCGGGATCAGTGCAATCGCGCCGCCGAAGAGCACGGCCACCATGTCGAGAGAGATGGCCGACAGCACCACCGGCGTCCGCTTGATGAACCGCAGGCCCTCGAGCGCGAGCTTCACCGACGGGCGATCGGTGATCTTCGTCTGCTCGACGGCGTAGACGATCCGCAGCAGCGGCGGCGCCGACAGCGCGAACACAACCGCCGCCACGAGGTACGCCACGTCGGCGCCGACGGTGAGAAGGAACCCCGCCATCACGGGGCCGACGATCGCGGCCACCACGCGCGTGACGGCGCCCGCCGCGACCAGACGGGGAAGCTGCACCCGGGGCACGACGAGCGGCGCGAGGGCATGGCGAGCGGGGATCGCGATCGCATCGATCGAGCCGAACGCGAGCGTGATGAGGTAGAGCGGCCAGATCGCAACGTCGACGTCGTCGCCGACGCCGCGGCTGTAGGCGAAGAATGCAAGCGCGCAGACGACCCGACCGACTGTCATGAGTGCCGCCACGCGCCGACGATCGAAGCGATCGGCCACATACCCGCTGATGATCACGAGCACGACGGCGGGAACGAACTGGAGGAGCCCGATGATCCCGATGGTCAGCGCATCGCCCGTCAGATCGAACGCCTGCTTGAAGAGCACCGCCAGCATCAGCGAGATGCCGGTCCCGGCCAGGGCGCTCGATGTCAGATAGGCACGAACCGACCGGTCACTCAGCACCGCGGCAAGCTAGCCGCCGTCACGCCTCGTGCCGCGGGGAGCCACCGCGACCGCGATGTTGGCGCTGCTCGGCGCCGTCAGCTGGTCGTCGCTGATGAACGGAGCGAGTTCGGCCAGGATGCTGTCGATCATCGCCGCATGGGCGGCCGGTTCCATCGAGGTGATCTGACCGGCGATCGGCAGAGCTGCGAGATTCCCCGCGACGGCGTCCGCCGCGTCCATCGGCTCGCGCTGCATGGTCACCTTCTGAACCTCGACCGCCTCGAAGCCGGCATGCTCGAAGAGGCCGGAGAGGTCCTCCGGGTCGCCGAGTCCGCACGGCGCGAGCATGGTGAGGCCGGCATCGGTTGAGACGTGACGGCGCAATCCCTCGGCCAGTGCCGAGAGATAGGGATTTTCCTCAGGCGCGCACCACACGCTCACCGCGGCGACGCCGCCAAGCCGTAGGACGCGTCGCATTTCCGAGACGGCGCCGGCCTTGTCGGGCACGAACTGGAGTCCCTGCTGGCACAGGACGGCGTCGAACACCGCGTCGGCGAACGGGAGTGCCGTTGCATCGGCTTGCCGCCACTCGACGGACGCCCCCTCGGCACCGACACGGCGCGCCTGCGCGAGCATGTCCTCGTTGAGATCGGTGGCCACGATCCTCCCCGAGGGTCCGACCACCGGTCCGGCAACCCGCTCGACGACACCGGTGCCGCACGCGACGTCGAGCAGTTCGGCTCCCGCGCCGACACCGGCGCGGGCAACGAGGTCGCGGGCCCACGCGGTGAACCAGGAGGCGACGAACCGGTCGTAGTTCTCCGCAGCGTCGCCGCTGATCTGCCATCGATCGTCGAGTCCCATGCCCGAGTATCCCACGAGACGTCGCCAGTGCCCGCTGGGGTACCGCGCGCCATGACGTTCGCCCGTCGAGTCCAGATCGAGCTGCTGCGCGGGCGCCTCTCCGGCTACGTCTTCGCGGCGAAGACGAGGAAGACGTCGTCGCTCGTCGGCGGTCGCCGTTCGTGCTCACCGTGCACGACGATGTCGCGAAAGCCTGCACGCTCGAGCATCTGGCGGAGCTCGTCCTCGAAGTACACGACATGGTGCAGGAGGTGCTCCTCCTCGGCCTCGAGCACGCCATCGCGCCACCTCTCAACCCTGATCGCCTTGGTCATCTGCGGCTCGACAGGATCGACGTCGATCAGGCGAGTGGAGATGGCCAGTTCGGTGCCGTCCGCCGTGCGACGCCGATCCGACTCGGGCTGTCGCGTCTGCGGGAGTGACGCACGCTGCTCCTGCGCCCATGCGCTCCACTCGGCGGGATCGGCGAACCCGAACCCGGCGTCGATCAGCAGCGTGCCGCCCGGCTCGAGGTGTTCGCGGAATCGGATGAGCGCCTCGGCGTCACGCGTCCGGTCGCTGCCCACGCCAAAGCTGCCACAGACGAAGATCGTCCGGTACGTCCGCGGAATGTCGAGCTCGTGCATGGGCTGCACGGAGAGCTTCGGATCGAGACCCTCGTTTGCTGCCTTGCGCCGGCACGCCGCGACCATGTCGGCCGACACGTCGCATCCGTCCACGTCGAGTCCGGCCCGCAGGTACGGCAACAGCAGCCGACCGGTCCCGCACGCCACATCGAGCGCGGGTTGGCCGTCATCCTCGAGGTACTCCCGGAAGTACGGGATCTCATGGGCGCGGAAGTCGTCGTTGAACGCCGCCCACCAGTCGGCGACGAGCCCGTGATGCCACGTCTGCGGTTGAGAGTCCATGGGACTGTGCCCTTCCGAGGGGCGGCGACGCCGCGACCGTACCCGTTCGGCTAGCCGAAGATTTGATGGAGCCCCGACGTGGCATCGCCGCCGTAGGAAACCGTGCCGACAGGAACCCCCAGCGGTTCGAGCGCGGCGATGACCTCCGCCATCGGGCCAGCCCCAAAGGCGCCACAGAACTCGACCAGCTCGCAGCCATCGTTCGCGAGATCGATGGCGACACGAGCGGCGTGGGAGACGTCTGGCACGCCGACCGCGACGAGGCGGCATGCATCCGAGCCGATCTCGTCTCGTCGGGCTGCTTCACTGTCGCCGCCGAGTGTGTAGACGAAGCCCCATTTGTTCAACGCCACAATTCCTCCTCGTTCGTGGTCCCGCTCCGGCGCGAGCCGCCCGGAGGACGCTACCGTTTCAGTAGCGCATCCGCTACTGAAACGGTAGCGTGGCGAACATGGGCGACACGACACCGATCCCGGGCAGGCCGGTGCGCGGTAGCCGCACGGGCCAGCCGATCATGGCGCTGCTCGATCTGCTCGGCCGCGCATGGGCCATGGGCGTCGTGTGGCAGCTCGGCAACGGGCCTCTCACGTTCCGGGCGCTCCAACGCGCCTGCGAAAATGTGTCTCCGTCGCTACTCAACCGCCGACTCAAGGAACTCCGCACCACCGGGCTGGTCGATCACGACGCGACGGGCTACCACCTCACCTCACTCGGGCTCGAGGCGCTCGCCCTCCTTCAGCCGCTGGGCTCTTGGGCCGACCGCTGGGCCGAGCAGATCGCGGGCGATGACACCGAGCCGTAGACACCTCCCCGACCCGCGCCTCTAGCCGGGCGGCGGGTCGGTGTGTGTGGGTCGGTCGACGAGGCCGACCAGCTTCTTCGGGGCAAGCACGCAATAACTGTCGGTGACCAGCTCGCGCACCTCGTCCCAGTCCGTATCGGCATCGATCACCAGGCCGAGTGCATCGCGGCCCCACCCGAGAACGAGGTAGGGATGGCCCGCGTGGCGCAGCATCTCCAGCTCCTCGCCCTCGGCCCGAAACGTCAGCACGACAAGAGGGTCCGCATCCTCGAGCACGACGCCGAGCACGTGCGCGAACGTGCGCTTGCGGACCTTCCAACGGGTCCCGACCCACGCCGCCTCCTCGTGGACCTCGGGGAGCTCGACGCACCGTTCACGCACCCGGGCGGTGACGTCATCGGGAACATCGCCCGTGTACTGGCGCCGTGCATTCGTCATCGGTGGTCCTGTTCCCCGGCGAAGCAGTCTGGCACCGCGCCTCTAGCCCGCCAGGAACTGAGCGAAGCTTCGAAGCATGTCGGGCGCGCCCGGCAGCAACTCGTCCAGCGTCGCCCCCCGGCCCGCGAGAGCGTCGACGATCGAGCAGAGATCACCGCCGAGGTCGGTGTCAGAACGGTTCGACTCCGTGCTCGAGACGACGCCCGCCTCGTGAACCGCGGTGACGAAGCGACCGCCGGATCCGGTGAAGTCGATCGTCGCCGCGAACGGCTGTTCCATCATCCGGGCCGGCACCGCGGCCATGAGGAGTCCGTAGAGCGCCGCGACGCGTTGCTCCTCGCTGGTCGACTCCGCGGCCAGACCGAGCGGAAGGAGAACGTCGCGCTCGTGCAACCAGGAATCCCAGAAGATGTGCACCACGTTCACGGTCCAGTGCGCCGGGCCATAGACCGTCATGCCCGTCGAAGAGTCACCCGCAGCCATGCGTTCGCCGACCCCCGCACGCAGCCGTTGGGCGGCGCCGGCGTAGCGCTCGACGGTGCGTGAAGGTGCGTCCGCGGCGGACTCCGCCAACCAGAGATCCGGCGTCGAGTTCGGGTCGAACACGCCGAGGGTGAACGGGGCCGGATCACCGGCCACGGCAGCCGCACCCATCTCCATCGCATCGGCGACATGACGAACGGTGTCGTGCGCCGACCATGCCGTGTTACGCGAGGGCGCCGCCCATTGCTCCGGTGTGAGCGCCTGCCACGCCCCGACGACACGGTCATGATGGGTGGAGAGGACGTCGACGAACTCGTCGGCGCTCAGACCCACTCCCTGATCGGTGGATACGTCCCACAACGCGGTCATCGCGGCCTGATCCACTCGTCGTCAGCCATCGTCTCGACCTCCCTCGTCCAGCATCGGGGATACTCGCCCGTCCGTCGTCCACCGTCAACGGGTCAACGAGGTCGACCAGACGCCCGCATACATCCAGCCGCCTATGGTTCGGCCCATGGACTTCGACGAGACGATCACGACCGTGGAGGCACTCCGCGAGATCATCGCACCGCCGAACGAGGTGGTCCTGGCCAAGGAGATCAGCGCACTCGACACGCACTGCCGCGACTTCATCTCGCGGTCGCCGTTCATCATCCTTGCGTCCACTGACGGCGCCGGGTCGATCGACGCGTCACCGAAGGGCGACCCGCCCGGATTCGTGCAGGTCCTCGATGACACCACCCTCACCATTCCCGAGCGCCCCGGAAACCACCGGGCCGACACGCTCGTGAATCTCGTGCACCACCCACATATCGGCGTGATCTTCCTCATCCCCGGCACCCGGAACACACTGCGGGTTCGGGGCAGCGCTCGCATCGTCCGCGACCGGGCGCTTCTCGACTCCATGGCCCTCGGCGGCAAGTCTCCCGAGCTCGCCATCGTCGTGGACATGACCGTCGCCTATTTCCATTGCGCCAAATGCATCATCCGCTCGAAGCTCTGGTCCGCGGAACAGGAGGCCGCCAACGCCGACCGCGACGACCGACTTCTCGCCCGGGCCATGATCGAGCACGGCGACCTGCCCTTCTCCGTCGACGAGATGCAGGACATCATCGTCGACGACGAAGCGAACCGCCTCTACTGACGGCGCCACCGATCACATGTCGACGAGTATCTCGTTGATCGTGACGACCGGCGGTTCAAGGAACGCGGTTGCGAATTGCGCCATCACCGTCTGGAACTCGGCGCTGTCGCGAAGCCGTTCGTAGGACTCTGCATCGCGCCAACGAGCGATCACCGTCACGTCACCGGCGCCGCGGTCGGCGGTGAACCACGCACCCAACCAATCGTCGTGACCCGCGACGAGATCCCGATTCGTCGAATCGAAGAGTGATGCGAGTTCGTCGATCGACTGTGGGTTGACCTTCACCCTCGTCACGACTGCGTACACCGAGTCCACCCCTCTCGAAGTCCGTCGCCGATCATTGCACAGCGGCCGTCTCCCACAAGGTGGTAGACGACTGTTGTATGAACCGATCGAACTTCGTTGCGGCCGACGGTGCCGGCTACCAGCAACAGATGGGGCGATGGAGCGAACGCCTTGCGG
>BQJV01000227.1 GCA_021604885.1 Acidimicrobiales bacterium | reverse complement strand
CCGCCGCCCTCACCACCGCCTCACGCCGCACCGTCATCGCCGCCACCACCCTCGCCACCACCACAGTTGAAGCAGTGGGGTCTGACCCCCGCTTCACCTTCGATCCCGGTGTGGATCCGACCGACCCGGGACCCGTGCCGGGACTCCTGCCGACGGACCCGGGGCTCGACAAGCGACCACGTGACCTGGATCTGCCGCCGTGGCAGAAGGGGCGCTACGGCACCGCGATCGGCCGCGCCGTCCACGGCGTCCTCCAGGTGGTCGATCTCGCCACCGGCGACGGCGTCGACGACGCCGCCCGCGCCCAGGCGATGGCCGAGGGCGTCACCAATCGCACCGAAGTCGTCGCCCGCCTCGCCCGGTCCGGCGTCGACACCGCCGTCGCCCGCGCCGCCGCGGCGAGCGAACACTGGCGCGAGCTCTGGGTCGCCGCGCCGATGGGCGACGTCCTCATCGAGGGCTACATCGATCTGCTCTACCGCGACGCCGACGGCGCGCTCGTCATCGTCGACTGGAAGACCGATCATGTCGACGGCGACGACGACGTCGCCGAGAAGCTGGCTCGGTACCGCCTCCAGGGCGCGAGCTACGCCGCGGCCATCGAGCGGGCGACGGGCGAGACCGTCGGCCGGATGGTGTTCGCCTTCCTGCGCGAGGACGGCGCCACCGAAACGGACCTGCCGGACCTACGCGAGTCCATCGGCGAGGTCACCACTCGGGCCGACCAGCTCGCCACCCAGTCCGACACGGCGGACGCCCGGCTCTGACCCACGAGGCGCTGTGCCGGCTGGTGGACGCCGGCGGATCAGCGACGACGGAGGCGGTCGTCGAGCTCGGCGGAGATCCGGGCGAGGCGCGACCCGAGCTCGGTCCGCTCGGCGGCGTCGAGGTCGCCGATGTCGAGGTCGAACGCGTCGAGGACCAACTCGAGCGTGGAGCGAGCGGCATCGAGGCCGGATGCCGTCAGCTGGATGAGCGCCCGACGACCGTCGTTGGGGTCGGCGATCCGACGCACGAGGCCTCGTTCCTCGAGGCGACGGATGGTCTTCGTGGTGCCGCCGGTGGTCTGGACCAGGCGGTCGGCGATCTCGCCGGCGGACAACTGGTGCGGCTCGCCCGTCATCCACAACGCCGACAGCGCCGTGAACTCGGACGTGTCGAATCCCTCGGAGGCCAGGGCATCGGACATCCACGCCTCGACCTGCCGACCGGTGCGAAACGCCCATACGAGCACCTCGACCGTGGACCAGTGCCGGGGGTCGACATAGGACTCGAGGTCGCCGAGTTGCGGCGGCTCCCCGTTGGTCGGCTGTGTCGGGTCATCGGTCACAGCGGCCGAGGTTACCGGCCCACGACCTTGACTTTCCTTACTGGGAAGGTAATTTGTCCACCCGTGACCGTGACCGAGAACCCCGCCGACCTGACCGCCGACGACATCGATCTCTCCGATCTCGACGTGTTCGCCGACCGCTGCCCCCACGACTGGTGGGAGTGGATGCGCGAGCACCAACCCGTTCACCTCAACAAGGCAACGGCGGCGAGCGACAACGAGCCGTTCTGGAACATCACGAGCTACGAGCTGATCAGCGAGGCCCATCGCAGCGGCACGCTCTTCAGCCACCAGACCGGCCCGGGACGTGACGGCGCCGGCGGCATCGCCCTCACCGATCTCGAAGCCGAGCGGGGCCCGGGTCTGCAGATGGTGATGACCGACCCGCCGAAGCACACGACCTATCGCAAGCTCGTGAACAGCGGGTTCACCCCGCGCATGGTCCGCCGGCTCGAGGACGCGTTCCGCCTCCGCGCCACGACGATTCTCGACGAGATCACTCCGCTCGGCGAGGCCGACTTCGTCACCACCGTGTCGGCCGAGCTCCCGCTCATGGCGATCGCCGAGATCATCGGCGTCCCCCAGGCGGACCGCGACAAGCTCTTCGACTGGTCCAACCGCACCGTCGGCGGCGCCGACGACGAGTACCAGCTCGAGGAGACCGAACGCCCGGCCGCGCTCGAGGGAATCGAAGGCGACTTCAAGGACTCCGAGCTCGCGATGGTAGAGATGGCGATGTACGCCCACGAGCTGACGGAGCGCAAGCGCGCGGAACCGGCCGACGACCTCTGGACCCGCCTCACCGAGGCCGTGGTGGAGATCGACGGCGAACGCCACGAACTCTCCGAGATCGAGCGTGACCTCTTCTTCACGCTGCTGGTCATCGCCGGCAACGAGACGACCCGCAACGCGATCTCCAAGGGGATGATGGCGTTCATGGACAACCCTGATCAGTGGGAGCTGTTCAAGGGCGATCCCGAGGGCCTCGCCGACACGATGACCGACGAGATCCTTCGGTGGACCAGCCCGGTCAACTTCTTCCGGCGCACGGCGGCGGAGGACACCGAGCTCGGCGGCGTGCAGATCAAGGGCGGCGACAAGGTGCTGCTCTGGTACCCGTCGGGTAACCGTGACGAGGCCGAGTTCGGCCCCACGGCCAACCAGTTCGACATCACCCGTAGCCCGAACCACCACATGGCCTTCGGTGCCGGTGGCGCCCACTTCTGCCTCGGCGCCAACCTCGCGAAGCTGGAGATCAAGATCATCTTCCAGGAGCTCGCCCGTCGCTGCCCCGACATCCACCAGACCGGGCCGGCCGATCGGCTCCGCATGAACCTGGTGGACGGGATCAAGCACCTCCCCGTGGCCTTCACGCCGAGCCCCGCCGTACTCTGAGCGCCCGGCCGGGCGGCACGCGCCCGGCCCGCGCTCCGCCGGAGGGAACCCATGCGCCGCATCGCCGCCCTCCTGATCATCGTGGCGGTCGCGGCGACGGCGCTCCCGTCCGCTGCGGCGGACGAGCCCACGACCCGCTTCGCCGATGTCGACCCCGGCCGGTTCTACGGCCCCGCCGCCGACTGGGCGCAGACGACGGGACTCGTGACCGGCCCGGTCCCCGACTGCCTGGCGCCGGCTCGTTTCGCCACCCGAGCCGAGGTCGCCGCCGTGCTCCAGCGGCTGATCGCTCCCGACTGGACGGACACGGATCACCCGTTCGACGACGTCACCGCGGCGTGGCAACAGGTTCCCGTGGCGTGGATGACCGCCCGCGAGATCACCGAGGGCACGTCGCCGTCCACCTTCGCCCCGGACGAGCACGCGACCCGGGCGATGGTCGTGGCCTTCCTGTACCGATTCGCCCCGCATCGCATCACCGTCTTCACCAACCCGTTCACCGACATCCGTCGCCCCTGGCAGGTCACGCCGGTCGAATGGGCATGGCAGAACGACCTCACGACCGGCCGCACGCCGACCGAGTTCGCGCCCGACGAACCCGTCACCCGCGCCGAACTGCTGACGCTCATCTGGCGCTGGCAGGGCGAACCGGAGCCGACGGCCGAGCTAGCGAGCGGAGCGCCCGTCCACTGCGACGTCCGGCTGGGCGAGTGCAGCGCCGTCTTCACCGCCGCCGCGATCGCCGACATCGAAGCGCTCGCCGCCGGCCGCGCGGCCACCGCCCACGTCCACGATCACCGAACCGGGTGCACCTACGCGCTCAACCCCGGACTCGACGTCACGACCGCGAGCGTCATCAAGGCCCAGGTGCTGGCCGGTGTCCTGCTCGAGGCACAGGACGAGGGCAGACCGGTGGGCGATGCCGACGCCGAGCGCATCGAGCGGATGATCCACTACAGCCACAACTCGCCGCCGACGAGCGAGCTCTATCTGTCCGTCGGCAGCGCGGCCGGCATGGAGGCACTCGACGATCGCTTCGGCCTGACGGCCACGAGTCACACCAGCCGCTACGGCGCGACCGTGAGCACCGCCGCGGACCGGACCCGCCTCGTCGAGCAGCTCCTCGTGGGCGGCGGCCCGCTCGATGACGCCCACGTCGCCCAGGCATGGGAGTGGATGAGCGGCGTGACTCCCGCTCAGACGTGGGGGATCACGGCCGGCCTGCCCGCCGACCACGACGTCGGGCTCAAGAACGGCTTCTACCCGATGACCGGACGAGGCTGGCGGCTCGGTTCGTCAGGCGTCATCCGCACACCGGACGGCGGCACGTACGCGGTCACAATCATGACGGAGGGCAGCGCCACGGAGGCCGACGGGATTGCGCTGGTCGAAGGTGTCGCCCGCCTCGTGAACGCCGAGCTCACGGTCGGCGAGCCGGCGCCCCGCGCGGTCGACGCGGCCGTCTGCATCCAGGCGACCGGTGCCGACACCTGGGCCGACGCCGCGGCCGAGCTCGGCGGCGCCGACGCCGATGCCACTCGCGACGTCAACGGCGGCGAAGCCGAACCACTCAGCGGCCAGCGGGTCTGCGCCCCCTGACCCCCGCGGACCAGGCCGAGGTCAGCCTCGCTTCGCCTGCTCGTTGGCGAGCCCGTCGAGGAGCAGGCCGAGGACGAACTCGAACTCGCTGTCGTGGCGCGGGTCGACGCCGTCGAGACCGTGCAGGTGCCCACGAATGTGTTCGACGAGGTGTGGCAGCGCGTCGGCGTCCATGACGTCGAGGAATCCCTCGGCGGCCTCTCGCAGACTGTCGAATCCGGCCGGGTTCCGGTAGCCGAGCTCCTGGATCGTGAACCCGACGATGTGCATCGTCACGGCGTGGTAGCCACGGAAGACGAGGTCGTCGTCGAGCCCCCAATCCGACAGCGCCCGCAGGATCGACTCCATGTATGCCGTCCGGGCCGGCCCGGGCGCGCTCTCGTTCCATTGCGTGGCGGCCCAACCGTGGTCGAGGAGCAGGCGGTGCGCGCTGACGGCGCTGGCCGACAGCGCCTCTCGCGGGTTCCCGTCGGTTGCGGGCAGCTCGATCTCCAGCACCGCCCGATCGACCATGCCGGCGATCAACTCGTCCTTGTTGGCCACATAGCCGTAGAGCGTCATCGCCCCCACCCCGAGACGCTCGGCCAGCGACCGCATGCTCAATGCGTCGACGCCCTGTTCGTCCGCGAACGCGATCCCTTCGGAGAGTACGCGGTCTCGATCGATGGAGGATCGGGGTGGAGGGTTCATGACGGGAGGGTTGCGTCCGGCGATGTCGCGTGGTTATCGTACACCGTACGTTCAACTCGTACACCGTACGGAAAGAGATGCGAATCGTGACCATGACCGATCCCCCGACCATGCCGACCCCCGACTCGGACTCGGCACCCCCCGCCGGCCCGCTCCCGGCAACCATGCGGGCCGTGACCCGGTCGCGCTACGGCGACGAGTCCGTCTTGTCCGTCGCGGACGTCGCCCTCCCGCCCGTCGGGGCCGACACCGTGCTCGTGGAGGTGCAGGCGGCAACGATCAACCCGCTCGACTGGCACATGATGACGGGCACCCCGTGGCTCGTGCGCCTGGGACGCGGCCTTCGCCGTCCGAAGGGCACCGGTATCGGCGCCGATCTGGCCGGCCGCGTCGCCGCCGTCGGCGATGACGTCACCGATTTCAAGGCGGGCGACGAGGTCGTCGGCGTCGGCGAGAACACCCTCGCCGTCTACTCCCGCACGACCCCCGACAAGCTCGTCGGGAAGCCCGCCAATGTCTCGTGGCACGACGCGGCCGGCATCGGCGTCGCCGCGCTCACCGCGCTGCAGGGCCTGCGCGATCACGCCCCGCTCGAGGCAGGCCAGCGAGTGCTGATCAACGGCGCCGCCGGCGGCGTCGGCACCGCTGCCGTGCAGATCGCGAAGTGGATGGGCGCGGAGGTCACTGCCGTCTGCAGCACCCGCAACGTCGAGCTCATGCGCGAACTCGGCGCCGACCATGTCGTCGACTACACCATCGCGGACTTCACCGACACGACCACCCGCTACCACGTGCTCTTCGACAATCAGGGCAATCGGCCGC
>BQJV01000226.1 GCA_021604885.1 Acidimicrobiales bacterium | reverse complement strand
CACTGCCCGCCACCGTGCATCAGTGGCGCGGCGATCATGTAGGGGTAGATGCGTTCCTCGGTCGCGGCCGCGACGACGGCGTCGTAGCCGTCGAACTCCTCGCCGTTGCGGGGGTCGGCGCCGCCCATCGCTCCGACCCAGATGTCCGCCTGGCGCCACAGCACGCCCTTCGGCATCCCGGTCGTGCCGCCCGTGTAGACCATGTAGAGGTCGTCGGGCGACAGAGGGAGGTCGGGCTGATCCGGGCCGGCCGCGGCGAGGGCGGCTTCGTAGTCGAGCGCCCCGGCGAGCAGCGGCTCGTCGCTGTCGTCTGCGACCTGGATCAGCGTGGTGAGCATCGGAAGCTCCGTGCGGATCTCGTCGATCACCGGCGCGAAGCGGGCGTGGTAGACGATCGCCTTCGCCTCGGCGTCGGTCAGGAGCGACACGAGCTCCTCGGCGACGTAGCGGTAGTTGACGTTGAGCGAGACACCCCGTGCCTTCCAGGCCGCGAGCATCCCCTCCATGTACTCCGGCCCGTTGACGAGATAGAGCGCGATGTGGTCCTGGCCGGACTCCCACGGCTCGAGGTGGGCCCGCTCGGTGTGACACGCGATGCCCCTCCCGACGAGGACGTTCGCCAGACGGTTCGAGCGCTCGCTGATCTGGGCGAACGTCAACCGTCGTGCCGGCGTGATGATCGCCTCGCGGTCCGGGACGCGGGCGGCCACGCGTTCGAAGACCTCGGCGATGTTGGCGTCGAAGGGGCGGGCATCGGAGGGCACGGCTGCCGACGGTATCGGCCGGGCGGCGCGTGAGGTCGACCCGGGTGGCGTCGGGACGTAGCGTCGAGCCCATGAACGAGCGCTACACCGTCATCTCGAGCGACTGCCACGCCGGGGCCGCGATCGACACCTACAAGGAGTATCTCGAGGCCAGGTGGCACGAGGACTTCGACGCCTGGCGGGGCGCGTACAGCAACCCGTTCCGGGACCTGCAGAAGACGAACACCAAGCGCACGCGCAACTGGGACAACGAGCAGCGCATCTCCGAGCAGAACGATCAGGGCGTCGTCGCCGAGGTCGTGTTCCCCAACACCGTGCCGCCCTTCTTCCCGACGAGTTCGCTCGTCTCGCGTCCGCCCACCGCGGAGGACTACGAGCAGCGTCTCGCCGGGATCCGGGCCCACAATCGATGGCTGGCGGACTGGTGCGGTGAGTATCCCGAGCGTCGGGCCGGCATCGGCCAGATCTTCCTCAACGACGTCGACGATGCGCTCGACGACATCCGCTTCATCGCCGAGAACGACCTGCGCGGCGGCGTGCTCATCCCCGGCGCGCCCGAGGATTCCGGGCTGCCCGGCCTCCACCACAGCACCTACGAACCGATCTGGCAGCTCTGCGCGGACCTCGGTGTCGTGATGAACCATCACACCGGATCGGCGAGCCCGGACTACGGCGACGAGCCGGCCGGCAGTGTCATCTGGATCATCGAGCAGGGTTGGTTCGCCCATCGCGCACTGACCCACCTGATCATCGGTGGGGTCTTCGAACGTCACCCGTCGCTCAAGCTCGTGCTGACCGAGCAGGGCGCCGGGTGGGTGCCCGACGCGATCCGGATGCTCGACATGATGGCGATGGGCGTGCGCACCGGGAAGATGGGCGAGCTCGGCTTCGACTCCGACCAGGCGATCCCCCGACAGCCGAGCGAGTACTGGGCGCAGAACTGTTACGTCGCGTCCCAGATCCCCCCGATGACCGACGAGGAGCTGACCGCCATCGGCGTCGACAAGATCCTGTGGGGCAGCGACTATCCCCACGACGAGGGTTGCTACCCGAACACCCAGGCCGCGCTGCAGCGGGCGTTCCACGACAAGGATCCGGCCGACGTCCGTCGGATCCTGTCGGAGAACGCGGCCGACGTCTACGGCTTCGACCTCGATGCGCTCGCCCCGCTCGCGGCCGAGCACGGCCCGAGCGTCGAGCTGTTGGCCACGGCACCGGCGGCCTGAGCGCGTCAGCCGTCGGCTTCGCGGATGAGGCCGGCGTTGCGATCGAGTTCGCTGCGTCCGGGGAGTTCGCCGTAGGTGGGTTGGATCAGAAAGCCGTCGCCGTCCCAGCGAGGGATGACATGGAGGTGAGCGTGGAACACCTCCTGGCCGGCGGGCTCGCCGTCCGCGTAGAAGAGGTTGATGCCGTCGACGCGCAGTGTGGTCTCGCGCATCGCCGCGCCGAGTCGTTGCCCGACGATCATCATCTCGGCCGCGATGTCCGGTCGGACGTCGCTGAGATCGGCATGATGGTCTCGCGGGATCACGAGCAGGTGGCCGGGTGTCGCCGGCTGGATGTCCATGAAAGCCACGACGTCCGGACCTTCGTGCACGAACGACGCCGGCAGCTCTCCGGCGAGGATCAGGCAGAACACGCAGTCGTCCATCCCGGGATCCTGCTGCATGTCGTCGGTGTGTGCCCGCGAGTTCCGGCACGCGGGCGACGCGTGCGCTCGCCGCGCGGACATGCGGGCATGAAGGCTGAATTCACCTCGACCGCCTCCGTCGACGACGGCACTGAGGCCCACCTGGAGGCGCGGTGCTGCTGACGACGTCGGATCCACGATTGACCCTGCAGCCGCTCGACGCGGCCGATGCGGACGCGCTCCATGCCGTGCTCGTCGCGAACCGCGACCACCTGTCCGCGCAGGGCGACGTGTTCGACCAGCACCTCCCGGTCGACGAACTCCGAACGAAACTCGCCGCGAAGAACCGGTTCGACCACTGGTTCGCGATGATGGTCGAGGGTGAGCTCGTCGGCCGCATGGACCTCGTCGACCTCGGCACCCGACAGGCGGTCTTCGGGTACTGGCTCGCGGCCGATGCGACGGGCCAGGGGTACGTCACCAACGCCGGCCTGGCGGTCGTCGGTCATGCCGCGAGCCTCGGCATCGACGAGATCTACGCCGGGGTCACCCTCGGCAATACCGCGAGCGAAGCCGTGCTCGTTCGGCTCGGCTTCGAACTGATCCAGACGCTCGGCGACCGCACCCGTTGGCGGCTCGTGCTCGTCGACCCGGCCCCACCACCGGAGATGGTCTGAGTCAGCCGACCACGAGCGGGAAACGCGAGTCGTCGCCCAGCGGCCCGCCGACGACGAGGCCGTCGGCCTCATAGGGCGGCGAGACCGGCCACGGGCGTTCGGCGAAAACCGCGTCGTCCCCGATCCACCGCAGCGAGACGGCGCGGCGGCGCGAGGCCAGCGTGTTGCCGGGCGCGTCGTGCAGCGTGCGGTAGTGGAAGCAGACGACGTCGCCGGGTTCGACGGCGAAGCCGATCACCTTGTGATCCTCGATCTCGGCGTCGAGATCGGGCACGAGTTCGTACCGACCGCCGGGATCGGCGACGTAGGGCGTGGAGTCCACGAACATCCTCGGCACGAACCAGCGACCCCAGCGATGGGATCCTGCGATGAACCGCATCGCGGTCTCCTCCGGCACCGGGTCCAGCGCGATCCACATGCTGACGTTCTGGTCGCCGTCGATGCAGTAGTACGGCTGGTCGTGGTGCCAGGGAGTGCGCTCGACGGCGCCGGGTTCCTTCACCAGGACGTGCTCGTGGAAGAACCGAACGGACTCGGACCCCATCAACTCGCCGGCCAGCGCCGCCAATCCGCTCTCGAACGCGACACGACGGTAGGGCTCCACCTCGGGCCAGGTGACGTAGTCGGTCCAGAAGCCGACTGCTTCGTCGCTGCGGGTGTACCAGTGAGACCAGTCGCTCGGGTTCGTCCGGTTGTGTTCCACACCGTCGGCGAGGAGCTGGAGCCATGCCGCGTCGAGGGCGCCGCGGAGAACGACCGCGCCGTCGCGTCGAAACGTGTCGATGTCCGACGGGGCGAGCGTCGAGGTCACCCGGCTGCGGCGCGGTCCGCGGCGACCGCGTCGTAGGAGTCGTAGTCCTCAGCGGTCGAGTCGGCGGACTCGTACTCCATCAGGCCCGCCTCGCCCCACTGGCGACGCAGGAGGCCGTCGTTGGCATCGAGGAGGCCGAGCCGGCGAGTGTTCGGGACGAGCTTCGAGAAGAAGCCGGCCTGGAAGGTGGTGAAGTAGGAGCTGTCGAGCGAGGCGGCGGCTTCCATCAGGAAGGGGCGCACCTCGTCCACGTTCATGTTCATCCGCTCCCAGATCTCGGGAGTGGTGGACCGGGTGCGGTTGCGGATGGTGTTCTCCGCCATGAACTCCTGGCGGTCCTTCAACTCCGCCTCGCTGAGCCCCTCGTAGAACTCGCCCAGGGAGAGGATGCCGAAGGCGACGTGGCGCGCCTCGTCGGAGAGGACGTAGCGCAGGAGCTTGCGCAAGAGCGGCTCCTCGGTCACGCGCAGCATCTGGCCGAAGGCGGCGAGGGCGAGCGACTCGATGATGATCTGCATGCCGAGGTAGGCGATGTCCCAGCGGCTGTCCTCGACGAGCACCTGGATCTGCTCCTCGAGGAACGGGCTCATCGGATAGGCGTCGCCGAGTTTCGTGTGGAGGTACTTGGCGAACACCTCGGTGTGGCGGGCCTCGTCCATCGTCTGGGTCGCGGCGTAGTACTTGGCGTCGATCCACGGCACCGTCTCGCAGATCTTCGCGGCGACCATCATGGCGCCCTGCTCGCCGTGCATGAACTGGCTCAGTGTCGCCTTGAGGGACTCGATCGACAGTTGGGTGAACTGCTCCTCCGACCAGTTGGCGAAGGGTGATCCGGGCAGGTCCTTGGCCGCCCGGGCCATCGCGACCGTCGCGTTGTCCTTCTGTGTCGTGTGGACGAGGTATTCGGGATCGACGTCGGTCGCCCAGTCCAGGTCGTTGACGGAGTCCCACTGCGACGCCATGGCGCGGTTGTAGAGCGTGACGAGCTGATCGCGCTCGCGGTCGTACTTCCAGGAGAACACCCGGTCCGCGTTGTCGGTGATCAGCTTGATGGACTGGTCCATCTCCTGCTGGTCGGGAAGATCGGGCGTGTCGACGGCAGTCATGGCATGCCAGCGTAGAACCCGCTCGCCTTGCGTTCACGTTCAGTGCAGATCACGCTGGGTCTCGTTCGCCGAAGAGGAGCACTTTCATGACCGACGTCGTCATCGTCGAAGCCGTCCGATCCGCTGTGGGCAAGAAGAACGGCACGCTCGGTCACACCCATCCGGCCGACATCCTCGGACCGATCCAGATGGCGTGTCTCGAGCGGGCCGGCGTGGCGAGCAGCGATGTCGACCAGGTCATCGGCGGGTGCATCAACCAGATCGGTGCGCAGGGCATGAACATCACCCGCACCGCCTGGCTCAGCCATGGCGGCGACGAGAACACCGCCTGCTCGACTGTCGATTCCCAGTGCGGTTCGAGCCAGCACGCCGTGAACCTCGGGTACTCGCTCGTGGCGTCGGGGGTGGAGGACGTCGTGCTCGCGTGCGGGGTCGAGGTGATGACGATGCTGCCGGTCGGGTCCAACACGGCGAACGGTCCGGGCCGCCCCGTGAGCCGGAGCTATTTCGACCACCACGAGTTCACGTCCCAGTTCGAGGGAGCGGAGCGCATCGCCACGAAGTACGGGATCACCCGAGACGACACCGATGTGTTCGGTCTGGAGTCCCAGGAGCGAGCGGCGACCGCGTGGGCCGAGGGACGGTTCGAGACGCAGATCGTGCCGCTCGACGCGGTCCTCGTCGACGAGGAGGGCAAGAAGACGGGCGAGACCGTCGAGTTCGCCCGTGACGAAGTGCCTCGCGACACCAGCCTCGAAGCGCTCGCTGGCCTGAAGCCGGTCGCCCGCGAGGACGGCATCCACACCGCCGGTTCGTCGTCCCAGATCTCCGACGGAGCGGCGGCCGTGCTGATGATGTCGGCC
>BQJV01000225.1 GCA_021604885.1 Acidimicrobiales bacterium | reverse complement strand
TCGACCTTCTTGCGCACCACGGGTCGGTGGACCTGCGACTCGGCCGGCACATCGACGACGACATCGCCGCGGACGAGAGCCTGACAGCCGAGCCGGTTGCCCTCGGCGATCGGACGACGCCCGCGATAGTCGCGTTCGCTCGTGGTCCAGTCGCTGATGTCGTCCGCCGTGGAGGTGATGCTCCACTTCGCGAACTCGCCGAACGAGGGCGTGATCTGGCAGCGCCCGCAGAGGCCACGGCCGCCACAGGTGGAGTCCAGGTCCACCGCGACCGATCGGGCTGCGTCGAGCAGTGAGGTGCCTTCGGGCACGCGGGCCTGCACCCCCGAAGGGGTGAAGATCACGGTCGCGTCCCGGGCCTCCATGGTGCGTGCGCTAGCTCGTGGCGCCGCCGCGGCGACGCCCTCCGCGGCGCCGGGCCGCGCCCTGGCCGCCACCCGCGTTCGGGTCGCGGAACTCGCGAATCCACGCCGCGCAGTCCTTGTCGTGCCCGGCCAGCACGTCGGCCGCCATGATGGCGCTCTTCACCTCGGCATGCATCGGGCTCATGATTGCGGAGGTCATGCCCGCACCGATCGCCATCGACAGGAACGTGCCGGTGATGGCATGGCGGTTCGGCAGCCCGAAGCTCACGTTCGACGCGCCACAGGTGGTGTTGACCCCGAGCTCCTCACGGAGTCGGCGCACGAGGGCGAAGACCTGCTGGCCGGCGGTGCCCATCGCGCCGATCGGCATGACGAGGGGATCGACCACCACGTCCTCCTTCGGGATGCCGTGGTCGGCTGCGGCGTGCACGATCTTCTTCGCGACCTCGAAGCGGACGTCCGGGTCCTCGCTGATGCCGGTCTCGTCATTGGAGATCGCGACGACGGCGGCGCCGTGCTTTGCGACGAGCGGCAGCACGCGTTCCATCACCTCGTCCTCGCCGGTGACCGAGTTGATCAGCGGCTTGCCCTGGTAGACGGCGATGCCGGCTTCGAGCGCTTCGATGATCGACGAGTCGATGGCGAGCGGGACGTCCGTGACGGACTGGACGAGTTGGATCGCCTTGGCGAGCAGGGCCGGTTCGTCGGCCAGCGGGATGCCGGCGTTCACGTCGAGCATGTGGGCGCCGGCCTCGACCTGGGCGATGGCGTCGGCTTCGACGCGGCTGAAGTCGCCGTTCTTCATCTCCTCGGCGAGGAGCTTGCGGCCGGTCGGGTTGATGCGCTCGCCGATCATGACGAACGGACGATCGAAGCCGAGGACGACCTCCTTCGTGGCGGAGCTGATGACGGTTTCGGTCACTGGTCTGGCCCTCCATCGGGCTCGAGCCCGCCGGCGGCCACGAGGGCTTCCAGACGGTCTCTGGGGTAGGTGGAATGGATCGTGTCAGCAGCCTGCTGGGCGGCCTCTGCGGCGTCGCCGGCGATCGCGCCGGGAACGCGGCGCCACTGCTGCACGTAGTCGTTGGTGTCGGTGAGTCCGGCCACGTGGGCGGCTCGGTCGATCGCATGCTGGAAGCGCGGCTCGAGCAGGACCTTCTCGGTGTCGCCGTCCGCGGTGGTGGCGGTGATCTGAGCGGGGATGTCGCGCCAGTAGATCGTGGTGAGGCCCGGGCCGGCCCGGCGACCGCGTCTAGCCATGACGGGCGACCTCCAGGACCTCGGACTCCAGCTCGCCGTAGCCGGTGGCGAGCCGCGAGAACTCGAGGCCGAGACGGTCGGCGGCAGCCTTGGCCTTCTCGTCGAGGACGGGATCGTCGGTCTGCGCGAGATAGATCATCTTCGTGTAGTTGCCGAAGTACATGGATTCGAGCTCGGGGTGCTCGGCGATCCCGAGACCGGCGATGATCAACCGTTCGAAGTGCTTCACGAGATAGTCGGTGAGGTAGAACGCCGTCGGGTCGGCGTCGTGCATCGCGTCGAACACGTCACCACCGGCGAAGAACTGGTAGCAGTGCGCGCCCGGCATCATCTCGATGCTCGCCCCGCGGGCGCGGTACTCACCGCAGAGGTCGACGAGGGTGCCGGCCGTGCCGCAGTCGGCGTAGCCGACGAGCACGCGATCGAACTCGTCGATGCGGCGGTCGAGGCGTGTGCGGACGGCGGGGGTGATGTGTTGCGGGGTCATGTGCAGAGAGGCGGGGAGGCATTCGAGCGTGACGTTGTCGAACTCGTGGAGTCGGGCGACGTCGCGGATCTCGCGAGCCAGAGCGCCGCAGGCGAGAATCAGCACGCGCGGCGACTCGGCCATGATGGTCTACGCAGCCCGTCGGGCCTGCACCAAGGACGACGCCGTCTCCGCGGCGACCGCGGCGTCGCGGCAGTAGGCGTCTGCGCCGATGGCCTCGCCGAACTCCTCGTTGAGCGGCGCGCCGCCGACGATCACGATGTAGTCGTCGCGCATGCCCTTCTCGACCAGCGTGTCGATCACGACCTTCATGTAGGGCATGGTCGTGGTGAGCAGCGCCGACATGCCGATGATGTCCGGCTTGTGCTCCTCGATCGCGGCGAGGAACTCGTCCACGTCGGTGTTGATCCCGAGGTTGTGGACCTCGAATCCCGCTCCCTCGAGCATCATGCCGACGAGATTCTTCCCGATGTCGTGGATGTCGCCCTTCACGGTGCCGATCACCACGGTGCCGATGGGCTCCGCGCCGGTCTCCGCGAGCAGTGGGCGGAGAATGGCCATACCGGCCTTCATCGCGTTGGCGGCGAGGAGGACCTCGGGGACGAAGAGGATGCCGTCGCGGAAGTCGATGCCGACGATGCGCATGCCCTCGACGAGCGCGTCGTTGAGCACCTTGTCCGCGGACCAGCCGCGGCCGAGCAGGATGCGGGTGCCCTCGTCGATCTCGTCCGCCAGGCCGTCGTAGAGGTCGTCGTGCATCTGCGCGGTGAGGTCCTCATCGCTCAATGCGTTGAGATCGATCTCTTCCTCGTCGTTCTCGTCGTGTTGGTCACTCACTGGCGGTGCTCCGAAAGGCGCTGGAAGGCCGGTCCCTGTTCCGCATCGTGGAACGGTACCGTATCATGAAACAGTCGAGCCGTTCCCGGCAAAGACTAGAGGCCAGAATGCCGGGTTCGGGGATGATTCACCACCGCCGTTCGGCCCAATACGCGTCCGGGCGCGAGGTGAGGGCAAAGACCGCGGGACTGCCGATGGGGAGCCGTAGTCTTTCGGGCGTGTCCGAACCGCTCCCGCCAGACGATCAGCCCTCGCATCGCTACGACGCGGCCCGCGCCGACGAGATCGAGACGCGTTGGCAGGCGCAGTGGCGTGCTGCCGGCACCTACCACGCGCCGAACCCGTCGGGCCTGCTCGCGGAGGACGAAGCCGGGCTCGCCGAGCGCCCGAAGCTCTTCATCATGGACATGTTTCCGTACCCCTCGGGCACCGGTCTGCACGTCGGCCATCCGCTGGGTTTCATCGCGACGGATGTGTACGCCCGCTTCAAGCGGATGACCGGGTTCAACGTCCTGCACACGATGGGGTTCGACGCCTTCGGGCTGCCCGCCGAGGAGCACGCCCGACAGACCGGTGAACACCCCCGGGAGAACACCGAGAACAACATCGCGAACATGACCCGCCAGCTCGAACGTCTCGGCCTCGGCCACGACGAGCGACGCAGCGTGGCCACCACCGACACCGCGTTCTACCGGTGGACCCAGTGGATCTTCCTGCAGCTGTTCGACGCGTGGTTCGACGAGGACCGCCAGGCGGGCCGCCCGATCGACGAGCTCGTCGCCGAGTTCGACGCAGGCACGCGCACGCCGAAGGGCGGCGAGGACTGGGCCGCGGCCGACGAGTCCGCCCGACGGGCGATCCTCGCCCAGTACCGCCTCGCCTACGTCGACGACGCGCCGGTCAACTGGTGTCCGGGCCTGGGCACCGTGCTCGCCAACGAGGAGGTCACCGCCGACGGCCGTTCCGAACGTGGCAACTTCCCCGTCTTCCGTCGGCCGCTGCGCCAGTGGATGATGCGCATCACGTCCTACGCCGATCGGCTGCTCGACGATCTGGACCTGCTCGACTGGACCGACTCGATCAAGACGATGCAGCGGAACTGGATCGGTCGCAGCGAGGGCGCGCTAATCCGTTTCGGTCCCATCGAGGTGTTCACCACCCGACCCGACACCGTCTTCGGGGCGACCTACATGGTGCTCGCGCCCGAGCACCCCCTTGTCGACGAGCTCACCGCGGCCGCGTGGCCCGACGGCACGAACCCGGCGTGGACCGGTGGCCACGCGAGCCCGGCCGAGGCGGTCGCGGCCTATCGCGACCGCGCCGGCCAGATGACCGACCTCGAGCGCCAGGAGAACAAGGAGAAGACCGGCGTCTTTGTCGGGACCACCGTCGCCAACCCCGTCAACGGGGCCGAGCTGCCCGTCTTCATCGCCGACTACGTGCTCATGGGCTACGGCACCGGTGCGATCATGGCCGTTCCCGGTCAGGACGAACGGGACTGGGAGTTCGCCGAGACCTTCGGGCTCGACATCGTCCGCACCGTGCAGCCACCCGCCGGCTGGGACGACGACGGTGGCAAGGCCTACGTCGGCGAGGGTGCCGCCATCAACTCCGGCTTTCTCGACGGTCTCGGGATCGCCGAGGCCAAGCAGACGATCATCGACTGGCTCCAGGCCAACGACCACGGCGAGGGCACGATCACCTACAAGCTGCGGGACTGGCTGTTCAGCCGACAGCGCTACTGGGGCGAGCCGTTTCCGATCGTCTACGGCGATGACGACCTGCCGCGTGCCGTTCCCGAGTCCGAGCTGCCGGTGCTGCTGCCCGACCTCATGGACTGGGCGCCCCGTGCGCTCGACGAGGACTCCGAGCCCGAGCCGCCGCTCGGCCGCGTCACCGAATGGCGCGAGGTCGAGATGGACCTCGGCGACGGCCCGCGGACCTATCGGCGCGAGCTGAACACGATGCCCCAGTGGGCCGGGTCGTGCTGGTACTACCTCCGCTACCTCGACCCGACGAACGAGAACGCGATGGTCGACGGCGCGGTCGAGCGGTACTGGATGACCGACCCGGTCGACGGCGGCGTCGGCGGTGTCGATCTCTACGTCGGCGGCGTCGAGCACGCGGTCCTGCATCTCCTCTACGCACGCTTCTGGCACAAGGTGCTGTTCGACCTCGGCCACGTGTCCGGGCCGGAGCCGTTCAAGCGCCTCATCAACCAGGGCTACATCCAGGCGGCGGCCTTTCAGGATGAACGCGGCATCTATGTCGAGGCGGACGAGGTGGAGGGCGACCCGCAGGCCGGCTTCACCTACGACGGCCGCCCGGTCACCCGCGCGTTCGGCAAGATGGGCAAGTCCCTGAAGAACTCGGTGACCCCGGACGACATGTACGCGGCCTACGGCGCCGACACCCTGCGTCTCTACGAGATGTCGATGGGGCCGATCGATCAGGACCGTCCGTGGGAGACACGCTCCGTGGTCGGGTCCCAGCGGCTCCTGCAACGGGTCTGGCGCAATCTCGTCGACGAAGACACCGGCGAGCTCGTGATCACCGACGAACCCGCGGACGACGAACTGCGACGCGTCCTGCACCGGACCATCGACGGTGTGCGCGCCGACATGGACGGGCTGCGGTTCAACACGGCGATCGCGAAGATCACCGAGCTCAACAACGAGCTGACCAAGCGCGAGGGCCCGACGCCGCGGGAGGTCGCCGACGCGATCGTCCGGATGCTCTCGCCGCTCGTTCCCCATGTGGCCGAGGAGCTGTGGACCCGCATGGGCGGCGTCGGCTCGGTCACGCGCGCCGAGTTCCCCCAGGCAGACGAGAGCCTGCTGGTGGACGACACGATCGAACTGCCCGTGCAGGTCAACGGCAAGGTCCGCGGCAAGGTCGTGGTGGCGGCCGACGCCGACGAGGAGACGGCGA
>BQJV01000224.1 GCA_021604885.1 Acidimicrobiales bacterium | reverse complement strand
CGTCGTCGCCACAGGAGGCGAGGGCGAGCCCGAGGACGACGGCAAGCATGAGGCGACGCACCGCTCCAGTCTGGCAGGCTCGGCCCGTGGCCCGTCTGCTGATCGTGCACCACTCCCCCACCCCCGGCCTGCGCGCCCTGCTCGACTCGGCGGTCGCCGGCGCGGCGGCACCGGGGATAGACGGAGTGGAGGTCGTCGTCGCCGAGGCCCTCGACCCGGATCCCGACCTCGTCGCCGCGTCGGACGGCTACCTGCTCGGCACGCCGGCGAACCTCGGGTACATGAGCGGCGCGCTGAAGCACTGGTTCGACGTCGTGTACAACCCGTCGCTCGAGCACACCGCCCGTCGCCCCTTCGGCTGCTGGGTCCACGGGGAGTCGGACACCACCGGCGCCATCGCGGCGATAGAGAAGATCGCGACCGGTCTCCAGTGGCGCGCGGTCCAGCCGCCGCTCGGTCTGATCGGCCCGGTGGACGATGCGCTGTCGGGTCAGACCTGGGAGCTGGCCGCCGCCCTCGCCGCGACCCTGATGGACGCCTGAGTCACCTCAGGCCGGGAAGTCCACGTCGACCGTGACGTGTTCCCACTCGTCGATCGACGCCGACATGGCCGCGAGCTTCTCGCGCGTCGCCGCGAGCACGTCCTTGCCCATGAGCAGGCGCAACGGCGGTTCGTCGAGTTCAGCGATCATCACGGCAGCCTCCCCGATCCTGCGGGGATCGCCCGGCAGGTGGTCGGCGAACTGCTTGATGATCTTCTTGCGGCCCTGGATGTCCTCGTAGTCGCTGATCGTCGTGTCGCTCTCGGCCATCGATCGCGAAGCCCAGTCGGTGCGGAAGGCCCCGGGCTCGATGTTCGTCACCCGGATACCGAATGGCGCGACCTCCTTCGCGAGCCCTTCGCCGAGCGCCTCCAAGGCGAACTTGGTGCAGCTGTAGAACACGTTGGGCGGGTTCGCGACGAGGCCGGTCATCGACGAGATGTTGATGACGTGACCGCTGCCCTGCTCCCGCATGATCGGGAGCACGAAACGGAGGGTGTCGACGACGCCGAAGAAGTTGGTGTCGAACAGTCGGCGGATTTCCTCGTCCTCGCCCTCCTCGACGGCGGCCATGTAGCCGTACCCGGCGTTGTTGACGAGCACGTCGATGCTGCCGAACGCGTCGACGGTCGCCTGTACCGCGGCGACGATCTGACGTTCGTCGGTGACGTCGAGCGCCGTCGCGCGGGCGAGCTCCGGATACTCCGCGAGCAGATCGTCGAGCGTCTCGGGCCGCCGGGCCGTCGCCATGACCTGATGGCCGGCCTGGAGTGCCGCGCTCGCGATCTCGCGCCCGATGCCCGTGGAACAACCGGTGACGAGCCAACGGGCCATCAGACCGCGACCTCCGGCAGTCGGCGGAGGTAGCCGGCGCGCCGTTCGGCCAACTGGGCAGCCCGGCCGTCGGCGTCGACGCGTGGCGCGTCGGGCAACTCCCGGGCGAGTTCGTCGAGCTTCACCACCCGGCCGAGGGCCGACAGGTCCTCGCGGGCGCCGCCTTCGGGGAACTCTGCCATGCGGAGGGTGAGGTGTCCGTCGGCGAGGCCGCACGTGTCGATCCAGTTGTGCACCCCGGGATCACGTCCGGCGATGACGAAGGTGTAGGTGCCATCCGGGTTCGGTGCCGCCTGGGCCTTGTTCATGCTCGCCGTTCGGTCGACGATGTCGAGGGTCGTGCCCCACATCGTGGCGATCGGCACCGTGAAGTACTCGGCTCCACCGTCGCTGACGTCGACGACGAAGGCCTCGTCGTCGGTGATCTCGTAGCGGCCACCCACGTAGACCTGGTTGCGCAGCCCGCCGGTGTGATCCGCCGACCACGCCAGGGCGAACTCGTTGGGCGGCCGCTTCATCGTGCCGTGGGACATCCTCCCCGTGAAGTCGGCGTAGTGCTGCATGAACTGCACCGTGAGCTCCGCCTGCTCGTCGATCGTGCGCGCCGGCGTGTCCGGTGCTTCGCCGAGACGGACGATCTCGAGATGGTTCGGATCGTCGAGTCCCCAGTCCGACATCACGTCGCGGATGTAGAACTCGTGGGCGGTCGCTCCGGACTGCACGTGGTTCGGTCGGTCCCCGGCGGGATCCGCGTCGACCGTGATGACGAAGGATCCGTCGTCCTCGACCGCCATCGTGCGTCCGTTGAGGACGTCGACGGTCCCCATGTTCTCGTCCCAGAGCGTGAAGTAGTTCTCCGTCATCCGGTTGGCGCCGACGCGACCGCGGATCTCGTAGCGCTCGTCGCCGCTGATCGGGATGACGCGATAGATCGAGTCGGGATTGTCGATCCCCCACCGCGAGCCCGGAATCCGCTGCCCGTCGAGCTCGTGCTCGAGGCGCGTGATGCAGGTGACCTTCGGTCGGAGCGGGTCCTGGTTGGAGGACCAGATCGCCGCCGAGAACATGACCTCCTCGAAGGCACCCTCGAACCATGCCCGTTGGGTGTCGGAGGGCTTCGCCCGCTCGAGCCAGGCGGCTCCGACATCGCGATAGGCCTGCATGACGAGCGGGTGGTCGATCAGTTCGAGCGCGGCGAGCTCGTGCTCGTGCTGCATCGGGGTGGCCACAGGGTGGTCGGACATTGCTTCTCCGGTTCGACGACGGGCCGACCCTATTCCCGGCCGGCCCGGTCGTCAGATCGGGCGATAGCGGTCGGTGTAGTCCCGGAAGCGGTCGCGGATCGCGTCCTCGGAGAGTCCGAAATCCGCGGCCGTGTAGGCCGGGCGTCCCGCCGTTTCACGGGGGCGGTTCGCGACCCAGGAGCGCATCGCCCCCTCGGCGTCGGCCGTCAGCTCGACCTCGATGTCGTCGTAGACCCGAGCGACCGCATGCACGGGGTCGGCCACCACATCCTCGAACAGAAGGTCGGTGACGCCTCGCTCGGGCTCCCAGCTGTCGCGGCTCGCCATCGCGCGATCGTTGGTGAATCCCATCCGCTCGATCCATTGGGTGCCCACCCGTGACGGGTCGACCGTGTCGCTGTGCATGCGCCACAGGGTCGTGTTGAGGCTGGCCCCCGACGGAATCGTGTCGACCGGGTCACGGTGGAGATGCACGAGGTGGGCGTCGGGGAAGCGGGCCGCCAGTTCATCGAGATAGCCGAGGTGCGCCGGTGTCTTCAGCACCCATCGGTCGCCCAGCACTCCCCGGCGGCGCTTCTGCCACTGGAGGAGCTGGAGCATGCGATGGAGGTGGTCGTAGGCCGGCGTGAAGTCCTGGTCGTCGAGCCAGCGCCGGTAGGCGGGGACGTCAGCGGACGCCTCGGGCACGTGGGACAGGAACGCATCGGCGAGGAACATGATCTCCTCCTCAGCCTCCTCGGCGTACATGGGATGGATGGCGAACAGCTCGGGGACGAACTTGCGGCTCTGCGCCTCCTGGGCCCGCGCCGCGGCGATGCGAGGATCCGCGGCGGCCCAGTCGGTGTCGAGGGATGGCGCAACCTCGCCGATCTCCCATCCGTAGGCGCACGTGACCCGGGGGTCGGCGGCGAGGATCCGCTGCATCAACGTGGTTCCGGATCGCATCATGCCGACCACGACGATCGGGGCGGCGATCTCCTCATCGGCGATCTCGGGGTGCCGGCGAAACCACGCCGTGGCGCGCAGGCGCATCGACAGGCTGCGCACGACACCGCCGCGGAGGATGTGGGTGCCGAGGTCGCTGAGCGGCGCGGCGGCGTAGCTCTCCAGCAGCACGCCGAGCGGCTCCTCGAAGGGTCCCGGGCCAAAGTCGTCGAGCGCGTCGACGGCTCGGGCGTCGCGCCGGATCTCTGCGAGGTCGAACGGGCCGGGCATGGGGGCCTTTGGATACCACGTCGGGCGGCTGCCTATCGTCTCGTCATGGATGACGCCCGCCTGATCGAGAACCTCCTGTACACCTACGCCGACCGGATCGACGGCGGCGATCTCGACGGAGTGGCCGAGATGTTCACCCACGGGAGAATCTGGGGAATGGACGATCCGCCTCCCGAGGCCGTGTTCGAGGGACGGGACGGCGTGCGCCGCATGTACGAGTTCTCGACCCGGCTCTACGACGATGGCACGCCGAAGACCCACCACATCACCAGCAATGCGCGGATCGAGGTCGCGGCCGACGGGCTGACCGCGAGCGGCCGGGCCTACTACTGCGTCACCCAGGCGACCGATGACCTCCCGCTCCAGCCCATCATCACCGGGCACTACCACGACACGTTCCACAAGATCGACGGCGAGTGGTGGTTCGACACCCGGATCATGTTCGTCGACCAGGTCGGCGACCTGTCCCACCACCTCAAGTACCCGCTGAGGTAGGTCCGTCACCGCGGCTGGCGGGTGCCGAGGTCTGACACACCGTCAGATACTGTCGAACCCATGGTCGAGCTCGCCGATTTCCCGAAGATCATCTCCGTCGACGATCACGTCGTCGAGCCGGCCCATCTGTGGCAGGACCGGCTGCCCGAGAAGTACAAGGACATCGGGCCGAAGATCGTGATCGCGCCCCAGGGCGACATGGAACTCGTGGACGGCGCCTGGGTCGAGACGCCCGGCGACGGCGACGCGATGGCGGCCTGGTGGCACTACGAGGATCACCGCTACCAGATCAAGGAGATGATCGCCTGCGCCGGCACGCCGCCCGAAGAGGTAACGATGCGGGGCGTCACGTACGACGACATCCGTCCCGGGTGCTACGACCCGACGGCCCGCCTCGCGGACATGGACGTCAACCATGTCGAGGCGTCGCTCTGCTTCCCGAACTATCCGCGCTTCTGTGGCCAACTCTTCGCCGAGCGCAAGGATCGCGAACTCTCGCAGCTCTGCGTCGAGGCGTACAACGACTGGATGGTCGACGAGTGGTGCGGTGACTCCGACGGTCGACTCCTGCCCCTGTGCCTCGTGCCTCTCTGGGACGCCCAGCTCGCCGCCGCCGAGATCCGCCGCAACGCCGCTCGCGGCGTGAAGGCCGTGGCCTGGTCCGAGCTCCCGGCATGGCTCGGCCTGCCGTCGATCCACTCGGGCTACTGGGATCCGTTCTTCCGTGCGTGCGAGGAGACGGGGACGGTGATCGCGATGCACATCGGGTCCGGCACCCGCACCGTGAAGCCGGCGGACGACGCCCCGACCCTCGTCACCGCCGCGCTCATCTCGGCCAACAGCGCCGCATCGATGATCGACTTCCTCTTCAGCGGCGTCCTCGTGCGCCATCCGAACCTCAAGCTGATGTACGCCGAGAGCCAGATCGGCTGGATCCCCTACTACCTCGAGCGGGCCGACGACAACTACGCCACGCACCGCTGGGCGCAGGGTGAGGAGCGGCTGCCGGAGCCGCCGTCGTTCTACTACCACCGCCAGATCTACAGCTGCTTCTTCAAGGACACCGCCGGCATGAAACTGCTGGACGAGGTGGGTGTCGACAATGTGTTGTTCGAGACGGACTATCCGCACAGCGACGGCACGTTCCCGCGCTCGAAGGAAGTCGCCCACGAGCTCTTCGGACATCTGGACGCCGAGACCGTCCACAAGATCGCCCGCGGCAACGCCATCAAGCTTCTCGACCTGGCTTTCGACTGAGAGACGACGATGGACGCACTCGCCCTTGCCCGCAGCTTCCGTGGTTCGTTCGGCATGCTCGCGATGGACTGGCTGATGGCGCCGTCCACAATCGCGGCCGGCGCCGAACGGGGCATGCCGGACGGCCTGGCCGCCTACGCCGTCGGACGTTGGGGTGCGCTCGGCGAGTGTCCGGTCGACTCGGTTGTCGGCGCGGCCTTCTTCTGGGATCCGGACCTCGTCCGGTCTCTCGTGGCCGAGGGTCGTTCGGTCATTCCGCCGATGGACGGCGCCCGCATCTGGAGCGACATCTGTGCCCAGTGG
>BQJV01000223.1 GCA_021604885.1 Acidimicrobiales bacterium | reverse complement strand
GATCTCGTGGTCGTCGACCTCGCCGGACTCGAGCGGGCCGCCGAGCCCGCCATGGACCAGACGCGAGAACTCGCCTGGGTCGATCTCGATCACGCGCCCGCCACCGTGATCGGCGGCGCCGACTCGGTTGCGGCCCATCGTCGCCGGGGCGCGGTGTTCCACGCCGCGGAGATGCTTGGCAGTGCCCAGGCCGTGATGACGCTCGCGGTGGAGTACGCGAAGGAACGGGAGCAGTTCGGGCGGCCGATCGGCAGCTTCCAGGCGGTCAAGCACCGGTGCGCCGACATGCTCGTGGACGTCGAAGGCATGCGCTCGGCCGTGTTCCACGCCGCCTGGGCGATCGGCGCGGGCGACCCCGAGGCGGCGGTCGCCGCGGCGACGGCGAAGGTGTGGTGCAGCGACGCCGGGGTGCGGGTTGCGGAGTCCGCGCTCCAGGTGCACGGCGGCATCGGGTTCACCTGGGAAGCCGACGTCCACCTCCACCTCAAGCGTGCGCAGCTCGATCAGGTGTCCTTCGGCGATGCCCGACACCACCGATCCGAGCTCGCCGCGCTCTTGACTGCTCGCCTGGAGAGTGGCGGCTCCGTCCTCGGTTGAGCGACCATGGAGGCACCACGAGGAGGTCGTCCATGTCGATCGATCAGCGCACCCGTCTCCAGAAGGACGTCCGTGATCTCCCGCGTGACGAGGTCTTCGACGATCTGATCCCGACGGCGCTCGCCACCCACGCCGACCTTGCCGGCCGGGGCGCGAGCTACAAGAACGCGCCGGCCCTCGGGCTGCGCGTGGACGACCGTTCGCTCACGCTGCGGACCGACGGCTCGACGATGACGATGGTGGCCGGTCTCGAAGGCGCGGGTGTCGTCGCCGAGATGGACGCGGACGCGCTCTCCGATCTCGTGCAGGACAGCCAGTCGACGATGGGCCTCGCGATGACGTCGCGCGTGCAGCTCACCGCCGGTGACATCAACGCCTGGATCCTCTGGGAGCCGATCCTTCGGGCGCTCCTCGACGGTCGCAAGGTCCACGAATCCGGTGACATCGAGTTCGTCGGTCTCGATGGTGAACCGCTCGATCTCGACCGTACGTTCACCCCGGAGGACGACAAGGAGGAGATCGGCCACTTCCTCGCCGAGGCCGGGTTCCTCCACATCCGCGGTGTGTTCGACGAATCCGAGATGGCCGCGGTCGCCGATGACATCGACACGTGGATCGAACGGGCGACGCCCGATGACGGCGAGTCGTGGTGGGCGACGGACGAGGACGGTGTCGACCAGGCGGTGCGTGTCCTCTTCTTCTACGAGAAGTCCGAAGCACTGCGCGATCTCGTCGAATCCGACCGTTACCAGTGGCTCAAGGAGGTCACCGGTGACGGACACGAACACAAGGGCGGCGCCGAAGGACTGGTCAAGCCCCTCGGCATCGTGAAGGGCCTGAGCGATCTCCCGTGGCACAAGGACTGCGGCCAGGGCCGCCACTCCTACGCGTGCAGCGGGATGACGTGTGGCATCTCGGTGACCGGCGCCGATCGGGTGAGCGGCGCGCTCGGCGTCATCCCCGGCTCGCATCGTGCAAACACCATTGCGACCATGCGCGACCGAGAGCTGGACCTCCAGCCCCGCATGCTCGAGACCGAGACAGGCGACATCACCGTGCACTGCAGCGACACGCTGCACCGTGCGCATCCGCCGGTCGAGCGTCCCCGCAAGGTGGTGTACTCCGGGTTCGGGCTGCCGCCCCTTCCCGGGGACGAGGTCAAGCCCAACCCGCGCTACTCCCGTGAGGCGCGTGCGGAGCTCACCGACGTCCAGGACCGGATCCAGGCAGCGGACAACCCGGAAGCCGACCAGCGCTACGCGCCGGGACGCGGCCGCTAGATCCCGCCGCCGTACCCGATCACGCCGCTCAGCAGCAGCGCGACGAACACGGCGAGGACGGTCCATCCACACACGATTCCGAGCGCGAGCCCTGGCCTCATCGCGTCACTTCCGCCGGCCGCGGCGCACACGGCCGAGGAGGAGGACACCCACGACTGCCGGTGCGCCGACGGCGACGGGAAGCACGCCTTCCGGGTTGAGCGAGCGCCGCTCCTCGACGGTGATGGACACGCCGTTGGACGCGAAGACGTCGGTGCCGCCATCCACCGGGAGGGCAACGGCATAGGCCACGAAGGAGCCACCGCTGATCGGCTGCAGCCTCCAGTCGAGTCGGCGAGTCGTCCCCGGGTCGATGCTGTCGATGCGGCGCGTGAGCGTCGCGGTCCAATCCTCCGGATCGACCGAGCCTGAGCCCGTCGGGCTCGTCACGTCGATGTGCACGGCCAGCCGGCCCGTGGGTGCGTCGCCGTTGTTCGTGACCGTAATCGTGAGTGTGGTCGTCTCGCCGAGTCGGAGGTCGGCCGTGGGTGGGTCCACCACGACCACGATCTGTTCGGCGGCGGCGACCGGCGCGGCCACGCCGACCAACGCGGCGAGGAAGATCGCCGCGAGGCCGGCTGTCCGAGTCAGGATCGTTCTCATCGCGAGTCTCCGAGTTCGAGTCGGCGGGACATGCGCACCGCGAGCCCGGTGAGCACGACGGCGGCGATCGCCGGCGCGAGCAGGAGCGTCCACTGGGAGCTCCAGCTGTGTTGCTTCACGAGCACCTGGTCGGTGAGCCGCATCCCGGCGGCGACCGGATTCGCCTTGATGAGGATCGAGCCGAGGGTGCTCCTGGTCGTGATGGCCGGGAGCTGGCTCGGTGCGGCGAGGAGGATCAGGAGAGCGACCGATGCGGCGAGACTCGCCCGATTCGAATAGCTGACGGCACTGATCGCGAGCCCGAGAGCAGTCAGCGCGGCGGCGGCCAGCGACCCGGCGAGACAGACGGTCAGCACGGCGTCGAGTGAGATGCCCGGCCCTCGACCCATCGTCGCGAGGTAGGGCACGGCAACCGCGACGGCGGCGAGCCACATGGTGCTTGCCGCGACGAGCTTGCCGATCACGAGATCCCGGCGTGACAGCGGCGTCACCAGAATGGACTCGAGCGTGCCCCGTTCCCGTTCGCCCGAGATGGCGTCGGCGCTGACCACGAGCGCCGCGAGGGCGCCGAGCGCGATGGCCGCTTGGCCGACCAGCCCGACCGACTCGCGGGAGTCGAGGAGGTTCAGGTCGGCCTCGCTCGCGGCGGCGTAGGCCATCGCGCTCAGCAGGACGGTGAATCCGAACAGCACGCTGAGCCCCTTGGTCGAGCGCCATAGGTCGCGGAGTTCCTGGACCGCGACGACCTGCCAACCGGCCGTGGTCCGGGCCGTCATGACGCCAGCACCTCGCCGGTCGCGCCCGTCAGTTGGAGGAACGCGTCGCTGAGGCGCGCGCCGCGGGCTTCGAGCGCGGTGAAGTCCAGTCGTCGTCGGCCGAGTTCGTGGGCGAGATCCGCCATCGCCGGCCCGTTCGGCTTGAAGTCGACGTCGATGCGACCAGCGGACCCCGTGCGGCAGGTCGCCCGCATGCCCTCGACCTCGTTGATGGCCTCGACGGTCGTCGGGACGGCCGGTGGGCGGACATCGACCCGCGCGCCGCCGAGTACCCGGGCGGACGCGACGACCGCCGCGACGGACCCGTCGGCGACCACACGACCTTCGTGCATGATCGCGACGCGGTCGCACACTCGTTCCACCTCGTCGAGAAGGTGACTGCACAGCACGACTGCTCCGCCCCCGGCGATCGCTTCCTCGCGCAGAAATGTCAGGATCTCCTGCTTGCCGGCGGGATCGAGCCCGAGCGTCGGTTCGTCGAGGAAGAGGGCGCGTGGGCGATTCATCAGGGCGCGGGCGATCCCGAGTCGTTGGCGCATCCCGCGGCTGAAGGTGGACACGCGGGCGTCGCGCTGGTCGTGGAGACCGACGAGTTCCAGGAGTTCATCCGCTCGATCCATCGCCGCCGACCGGTCCATTCCGAAGAGGCGCCCGTGGAAGCGGAGAACCTCGTGGGCGGAGCGGGCGGTCGGATAACCGCTGCTCTCGGGGAGCACGCCGATCCGCGACCGCACCGCGGGCGCGTCCGTCAGCCGGCACCCGTCGATCCATGCGGATCCGCTGGTCGGCTCGAGGATCGTGGTCAGGGCGCGGATCACGCTCGTCTTCCCGGCCCCGTTGGGTCCGAGCAGGCCGAGGATCTCGCCGGGTCCCACGTCGAAGGTCACGCGTTCCGCCGCGATCGTCCGGCCGTAGGAGACGGTGATCTGGTCGCAGGTGATCATCGCCGCCGATCCTGCGCCGACCTGCCTGACCGCTCGCTGACTGTGGGCGGCCTTCGTTCAGCGGGCATTCAGGTTGGCCTGTAAAACTGCGGGTCGTGAAGCTCCTGTTGGTCGAGGACGACCGGAAGATCGCTGCCTCGGTCAGCCGCGGCCTCGAGGCCGAGGGGTTCCATGTCGAGGTCGCGGCCACCGGCACCGATGGGCTCTGGCTCGCGACCGAGGGGCGCTACGACCTCATCGTGCTCGACATCATGCTGCCCGGCCGCAACGGCTACCAGATCTGCCGCGATCTCCGGTCACAGGGGGACTGGACGCCGATCCTGATGTTGACCGCGAAGGACGGCGACCTGGACGAGGCGGAGGCGCTGGACACCGGAGCGGACGACTATCTCGTGAAGCCGGTCCGATTCCCGGTGCTGGTCTCGCGTATTCGCGCCCTCCTGCGCCGCTCGACGAGTACCGAGGGGTCACCGGACAGCGTCGCCGATCTCCGAATCGACACCCGGGCCCGTCGAGCCTGGCGCGGCGACGTCGAGATCGGCCTCACGACCCGCGAGTTCGACGTGTTCGAGTTCTTCATCAGGCGCGCCAACACCGTGCTGTCGAAGAAGGACGTGCTGGACGGGGTCTGGGCCGACGACTTCGACGGTGACCCCAACATCGTCGAGGTCTACATGGGCCGGCTCCGCCGCAAGATCGACCATCCCTTCGGCCGGGAGTCGATCGAGACCGTGCGCGGTGCCGGCTACCGGCTCAATCCCGATGCGTGACCGCCGCATCCGGTTTCTCGCCGGCCGCTCGGTTCGTGCGCAGGTCGCGTCGCTCGCCGGTGTCCTGTTCGCGCTCATTCTCGTGGTGGCGTCCGTCGCGCTCGTCGTGACCCTTCGTCAGCTGCGGATCGCCGGCATCGACGACAACCTCCGGCTCCGGGCCGATGACATCGAGTCGCTCGTCGAGGAGCGGGAGCCACTGGACGACCCACTGCTCGCGGCCGTGAACGACACCGTCGCCCAGATCGTGGATGCGGACGGGGTGGTCGTCGGGGCGAGTCACGCGTCCATCGCCGGCGATCCGATCGCGCCCGCTGCGAACGGCGAGCGGATCAGCGAATCGTCGACCGTCGCGGTCGACGACGACCGGTTCCGCGTGCTCAGCCGCGGGATCGACGACGGGTTCGTCGTGCACGTCGCCCAGAGCATCGACGACATCAACGAGTCGCAGACCATCCTCGTCGCAACGCTCGGTGTGGTCGTGCCGGCGGTCACGCTTCTCCTGGTGGCCGCCGTGTGGGTGCTCGTCGGGCGGACGTTGCGTCCGGTCGAGGCGATCCGGGGCGAGGTCGAGGCGATCGGTGCCGACCGGCTCGACCGGCGGGTGCCGGTGCCCGACGGCAGCGACGAGATCTCGCGGCTGGCGTCGACGATGAACGCGATGCTCGAGCGCGTCGAGGACGCTCACGCCCGCCAGCGGGAGTTCACCGCGGACGCGTCGCATGAGCTGCGGACTCCGCTCGCTCGCATGCGGTCGGAGCTCGAGGTCGACATCACGCATCCCGGCGGGGCCGATCTCGAGGCGACGCATCGGAGCGTGCTGGAGGAGGTCGACACGCTCCAGCGCATGATCGACGACCTCCTGCTCCTCGCCCGAACCGAACAGGCGGCGCCGGACCACCGGACGG
>BQJV01000222.1 GCA_021604885.1 Acidimicrobiales bacterium | reverse complement strand
CGTCGCCGTCGGCGTCGGTCGTGAACTCGTCGAGTGCGGCCGCGATCAGCGCCTTCGTCTCGTCGTCGACGGCCGGGCCGAACGCGCTCGGCTGGAAGGCGACGAACGGTGCGTCCGCGTCCTGGTAGCCGATCCGGTAGTCGCCGTTGTACGCGCTCTCGACGAACTCGCCGGCGACCATGGTCTCGACGATGTCGGTGTAGAGGTCGGTCCACGCCCAATCGGAGCCGGTCAACCAGCCCTCAGGAGCGAGTTCCGACGCGTCGTAGTGGTACCCGACCGAGTAGATCCCGGCCGCTTCGGCCGCCTCGATGATGGTCTTCGTACAGTCCTGGTGCTGGGTCAGCACATCGGCTCCCTGATCGATCAGCGTCTGAGCGGCCTGTGCCTGCTTCGCCGGGTCGCACCAGTCGGCCGTCGACACGGCGATCACGGTGACATCGGGGTTCACCGTCTGCGCGCCGAGCGTGAAGGCGTTGATGTTCTGGAGCGTCTGGGGAATCGGGAAGGCGTAGACGTAGCCGAGGGTCGCCGACTCGGTCGCCGAACCCGCCGCGATACCCGCGAGGTAGACCGGCTCGAAGACCGAGGCGAAGTACGTGCCGAGGTTGTCGAGCGGCCCGTCCTCGAGCGACGACTCGAGCTGGCCCTGATGCACGACGCACACGTCGGGGTTCGACTTGGCGACTTCCACGCCGGGGAGGAAGTGGCCGAAGCTCGTCGGGAAGAGGATCGTGGCGCCCTGGGCGATCATGTCCTCCATGACGGGCACGGCGTCCTCGATCGTCTCCGGGACGTTCTCGGCATGGATGATCTCCAATCCGGTGGCCTCGCCCATCGCCACGGCTGCCTCATAGGCCGCCTGGTTGTAGCCGAAGTCGTCCTTCGGGCCGACGTACAGGAAGCCGACCTTCTCGGCGCCCGCCCCGCACGCGTCCGCGATGGGGAAGTCGTCGCCCCCGTCATCGGAGCCCGCGTCGTCCGACCCGGTGTCGGGAGGCGGGTCGGACGACGTCTCGTCGTCGCCGCAGGCTGCGGCGAACAGGACGAACGCGAGCGCCACGGCGAGCAACCGCAGGAATTTCTTGGACATGACGAACCTCCAGGTTCGGGTTGTTGAGTTCGGTGGGAGTGGGTTCACGGCGCGCTCGATTGCACGTCGAAGACCGACTCGAGCGCTTCCGGCATGGCGAACCGGCGACGTCGGCTGAGTGCCGCCAGCACGACGAGCACGATCACGTAGGGGATGGCATCGAGGATGAAGATGGAGATGTCCGTGCCGCGGGCCTGCAGCTCGAGCTGGAAGGCGACCGCGCCGGAGAAGAGATACGCGCCCACGATCGTCATCGCGGGACTCCACCCGGCGAATATCACGAGGGCGACGGCGATGAAGCCGCGTCCGGCGACCATGTCCTCCGACCAGGTCCGGGCGAAGGCGGTCGCCAGCTGAGCGCCACCGACGCCGGCCAGGCCTCCACCCACCGCCAGTGCGAGCCAGCGCAACCGTTCGGGCGATGTGCCCATCGTCTCCAGCACCTCGGGTCGCTCGCCGGCCGAGCGGAGGCGCAGACCGACACCGGTTCGGAACAGCCCGAACGAGACGATCGGGACGATGACGAACGAGACGTAGGTCAGCGGATCGTGGTCGAAGAGGATCGGACCGACGAAGGGAAGCTCCGACACGCCGGGGACGGCGTGGGTCGAGAACCCCTGGACGCCCTGAGACACGTAGCTCTGGCCGAACAGGGAGGTGAGCCCGAGTCCGAGGAACGTCACGGCCAGACCGGTGGCGATCTGATTGGCACCGCGGCGCAGGACCAGGAAGCCGTGGACCATCGCCAGCGCGGCGCCGGCCACCATTCCCGCGGCGACGCCGAGCCAGGCGCTGCCGGTCTCGATGCCCACGGCGTAGGCAGTGAGGGCCCCCGCGAGCATCGAGCCCTCGGTGCCGAGGTTGATCACGCCCGACCGCTCGCTCACCGTCTCCCCCAGCGTCGCGAAGACGAGCGAGGTACCACCGCGAACCGCGCCGACGAGAACGGACTCGAGGAGCATCACACCGTCCTCCGTCGGGGCGTTCCCCAACCGAGGACCGCGAGGAGCATGAGCGCCATCAGGATGTTCACGGAGGCTCCGGACAGCCCGGCTCGGATCTTCAGACCGTTGCCGCCGACGGCGATGGCGGCCAGCAGCCCCGCCGAGAGGATCGCCTTGAGGGGGTGATGACGAACCATCCACGCGGCGAGGACGCCGATGAAGCCGTAGCCACTCATCAACCCCGGGCGCAGTTGCTGTTCGACACCCGAGACCTGGAGCATCCCGCCCAACCCGGCGAGCGCGCCGCCGACCATGAGGGCCGAAGCCGAGAGTCGACCGGTGCGCAATCCCGCCCGTCTCGCTGCCTCGGCGTTGCCACCGAGGACGCCGAGGCGGAATCCCCAGCTCGTGTACCGGAGCACCGCCCACACCGACACGGCCGCGCCGAGGGCGATCAGGATTCCGATGTGCACGCGGCCCCACAGCAGCGGAAGCGACTCGACGTCGTCGAGGATCCGCGTGCGCGGGTACCCGGCAGCCGCCGGGTCCTTCCATCTCCCGAACACCAGCCAGGCGAGGATCAGCGCCGCCACATAGTTCAACAGCAACGTGCTCATGGCTTCGTTCGTGCCGGTCCACTCGCGGAACGCGGCGGCGATCCCGGGCCAGAGCGCAGCGGCGAGCATTCCGGCGATCGCCATGCAGACCAGCGTCGGACCCCGACCGACCGCCTGATCGAGCGTGTTGGCCGCCACCATCGCGCCCACCGCGCCGATGAGGAGTTGTCCCTCACCGCCGATGTTGAACATGCCGGCGCGTGCGGGCACCACCACCGCGAGCGCGGCGAGCAGGTACGGCGTGAGGCGCACGAGCACGTCACCGAACGAGTTGCTGTCGCGCGTCACCGAATCCCACATCGCGCGATAGCCCTCGACGGGGTCGGTCCCGTTCGCGATCAGGAGCAGGGCGAAGACGATGGCCGCGGCGGCCACGGAACCCGCCGTGCGGACCGGACCGGAGTCGAGCGTTGCGAGCGCCGACCGACGTGGGGGTGCCTGGAGCATCAGGCCACCGCCCCCAGCATGAGTTGACCGAGTTCGCGCCGATCCGTCTCCCCGGCCGCCACCGATGCCACGGCGTCACCGTCGTGGAGCACGACGATGCGATCACAGACTGCGAGCAGTTCGTCGAGGTCCTCGGAGATCATCAGGACGCCCGCACCGGCCTCGCATCGTTCGCGGACCAGGGACAATCCGGTTCGCACCGTGCTGATGTCGAGACCCCGGCTCGGATAGGCGAGCACCAACAGCGACGCGTCGGCGGCGAGCGCGCGGGCATAGAAGACCCGCTGGATGTTGCCGCCCGAGAGGGTCGCGACCTGGCGGTCGAGGGCGGCGACGGAGAGCGCATCCAGCTCGGCGAGACCCTTCGCCCACTCGGAGACGGCCCCCCAGTCGACCCGCAACAGACGGGTCGGGAGCTTCCGCCCCAGGCTGAGGGTCTGCAGGACCGACATCTCGGGCACCACGCCGTCCGCGATCGGATCCTCGGGTATGCCGACGGCACCGGCGGCAAGGGCCACCCGCGGTCCGTCGCGGTGCACCCACGTTCCGTTCACGTGAATCTGCCCACTCCGGACGGGACGCAGCCCGAGGACCGCCTCGTACAGTTCGCGCTGCCCGCTTCCGGCGACTCCGGCGATGCCGACCCACTCGCCGGCGGCGACGTCGAGATCGACATCGCGGAGTGCCAGGCCGCCGCGATCGGCGGCGATGTCGACCCCGCGCAACTGGAGGGCGGGCGTCCCGGGCCGGGCCGCGCCCGGGGCACCCGTCAGGGGCTTGACCGTGTGGCCCACCATCGCCTCGACGAGCTGGTCGTCGTCGAGCTCGGCGGGGTGGATTCCCTCGACGACCGTCTTGCCTCGCCGCAGCACGGTGAGCCGGTCGGCGTTCGCCCGGGCCTCGCGGAGCTTGTGGGTGATCAACACCACGGCCAGCCCCCGCCGGCGGAGTTCGTCGACGGTGGCGAAGAGCGCATCGACCTCCTGTGGCGCGAGGGCGCTGGTGGGCTCGTCCAGGATCACCACGCGCGCGCCCACCATCAGCACTCGCAGGATCTCGACGCGCTGACGCTCGGCCAGCGACAGATTCCGCACGATCTCGTCGGGATCCACGTGCAACGCGAACCTGTCGCCCGCCTCAAGGACCGCCGCACGCGTCGCGCGATCGGCGTGGCGACGTCCGTCCAGCGCCAGCGCGATGTTCTCCGCGACGGTGAGGGCGGGCACGAGCCGCAGGTCCTGGAACACCATGCCGATGCCCAACCGCCGGGCATCGGCGGGCTCCGCGATCGCCGTGACCTCACCGTCGACCACGATCGTCCCCTCGGCGATCGGGTTGAGTCCGTACAGGACCTTCATCAAGGTGCTCTTGCCCGCGCCGTTCTCTCCGAGCAGGGCGTGGACCTCGCCGGCGAACACCCGGAGGTCGACCCGATCGTTGGCGACGAGCGATCCGAAGCGCACGGTCACGCCGCGAACCTCGAGCATCGGTGATCCGCTCATCCGTCACCACCGACCATCATCCGACCGACCGCGGCGGCGGCCCGGTCGGCCACGACTCGCTCGGAGATCTCCAGATGCCCGGCCAGTTCCCGCTCGGCTCGCGCCGGATCGTCCTCGAGCAGGCTCTCCACGATCGACCGGTGTTCGACGATCGTGCGAGTGACCCGGTCGGCGGTCAGGAAGTCGTGCATGCGCACCGACCGGATCCGTTCGTTGACGCCGCGGAGATGTTCGACGAGCGCGTGGTTGCCCGCCGCTTCGGCGAGGGCGAGATGGAATCCTTCGTCCTGAAGGACGAAGTCGGGGCTCGTCTCACGGTCGGTTGCCGGACCCGTGATCTCCGCCCACTCGGCCGCCAGGACCTGCAACCGGCTGCGGTCGTGGCTCCCCCGGCGGAGCGCGCCGAACTCCAGATGACGCCGGATCTCGTACAGCTCGGCGACCGTGTGGAGATCGGGAACCGACGGGGAGTAGCCGCCCTCCGGCAGCCGCACGACGAGCCCTTCGGCGTGAAGTCGGGCGAGAGCATCACGAATAGGGGTGCGAGAGACGCCGAGCGTCTTGCCGAGCGCCGCTTCCCCCAGCCGCCGGCCGAGCGGATGATCACCGGCGAGGAGCCGACGTTTGAGCTCGGCATATGCCCACGCGCCGCGGGAGCCGACGGTGTCGTCGATTCCCTCGCTGCCCGTGTACCGATCGGTATACATGGCAGCGCAAGCTAGGAAGTGCCCGTTTCCAGCCGGTATCCGTCGGATGAGCATCGCCTTGTGGGCATCTGTCGGCCGGAGGCCAGGTTCGGTTCACCCCGCCGACGGCCCGTCACGAACGGGCGTCCGCCGCGACGCACGACCTAGGGTTTCGACATGGCTGTCGACGGACTCGATCTCATCTCACCGGAGTACTACGGAGCGGCAGGGCCGCCGTGGGAACAGTGGCGCGAGTTGCGGGCGCAGCCTCTCACCCGCTTCGAACCCGAGGGGTATCAGTCCTTCTGGGCGGTGACCCGTCACGCCGACATCGTCGAGATCTCCGGACGCCCGGACGACTTCTGCAACGGGGAAGGCATCGTCCTGCTCACCGACCAGCAGGCCCGCAACGCCGAGGAGAGCGAGTTCGCCGGGCTCATGAAGACGATCATCGAGATGGACCCGCCGGACCATCGGATGTTCCGCAAGGTGGCCAGTGGCTACTTCACCCCGCGCGGCATCGAGCGTCTCGACGAGATCGTCTCCACGAGCGCGAAAGCCGTCATCGACGCGCTGGGGCCCGAGGGGGAAGCCGACTTCGTCGAGCGGATAACCCAGCAGCATCCGCTCCGGGTG
>BQJV01000221.1 GCA_021604885.1 Acidimicrobiales bacterium | reverse complement strand
CGTACGATGGAGGGATGATCACCGGCCCGAATGAGACCGCGCGGTACGAGACAGGATCGAACGACACCGAGCCGACCCATCTGCGCGTCGCGATCTGTCAGGTCAACCCGACGGTCGGGGACCTGGACGGCAACGTCGCGCTCGCGCTCGCCGCGCTGGCCGAGGCCGAGGACGCCGGTGCCGACGTCGCGGTGCTCCCCGAGATGATGATCACCGGCTACCCGCCGGAGGATCTCGTCCTCAAACCCGGGTTCGTGGCGGACTGCCGGGCGTCGCTCGAGAAGTTCGCCGCCCAGACCGGCCGATGCGCCGTCGTGATCGGTTTCGCGGATGGAGATCCCGGCACGGAGCGGGCCATTCCGGACGTCGCCGGTTTCGAACACTTCAACGGCGTGTGGAACGCCGTCGCGGTCTGTGCGCAGGGGCGGGTCTTCGGCACGTACCACAAGCGCCATCTCCCCAACTACGACGTGTTCGACGAGCTGCGCCACTTCCGGCCGGGCGACGAATCGCTCGCCCTCTTCGAGATCGCCGGCGTGCCGGTCGGCGTCACGCTGTGCGAGGACTCGTGGATCCCGGACGGTCCGGTCTCGCAGCTCGCCCGCGGCGGTGCACGGCTCGTCCTCAACGTGAACGGGTCGCCGTTCCGCACCGGCAAGCAGTCGGTGCGCGAGCAGGTGATCGGTGATCGCGTGCTGGAGTCCGGTGTCCCGGTCGTCTACGCGAACCTCGTCGGCGGCCAGGACGAGCTGATCTTCGACGGCGGCTCGTTCGTCGTCGCCGAGCGTCCGGATGGTGCCGAGGTCGTGGCCCGCTGCGCGTCCTTCTCGGAGGGCGTCGACGTGTTCGATGTCGAGCTGCCGCCCGTACGCGCCACGATGGACCGCTATCGCACGATCACCGTGTCGCCCACGCCGAGCGCGGCCCGTGCCGTGCTCGCGTCGCCGATGGTGCCCCGCCTCGATTCGCTCGCCGAGCAGTGGGAGGCCCTCGTGATGGCCACCCGCGACTATGTCCGCAAGGCCGGCTTTGAGGCCGTCTGTCTCGGGATCTCCGGCGGGGTCGACTCGTCGCTGACCGCGGCGATCGCGGTCGACGCGCTCGGGCCGGGCAACGTCCACGGCATCCTGCTGCCGTCGCGCTATTCGAGTGACCACTCGCTCGACGATGCCCACGAGCTCGCGGCGAACCTCGGGATCGCCACCCATGTCGTGCCGATCGAACCGGCCCACGCGGCGCTGCTCGAGATACTGGTGCCCCATGTCGCTGACGGTGCGATCGAGGTCGGTGACCTCACCGACCAGAACCTCCAGGCCCGTATCCGTGGCGTCGTCTGGATGGCGATGGCCAACGAACACAACTGGCTCGCGCTCACCGCCGGCAACAAGTCCGAAGCCGCCGTCGGCTACTCGACGCTCTACGGCGACACCGCCGGCGCGTACGCCGTGATCAAGGACGTGTGGAAGCTCGGCGTCTACGAACTCGGGCGGTGGCGCAACGAGGTGGCGATCATCGAGAACGGGTCGCCACTCATTCCCGCCAACGTGCTGACGAGGGCACCCTCGGCCGAGCTGCGCCCGGGTCAGACCGACGATCAGTCGCTTCCTCCTTACGAGGTGCTCGATCCGATCCTCCAGGCCTATGTCGAGGACGACCGCACCGTGTCCGAGATCATCGCCATGGAGATCGCGGACCGGGCCGACGTGGAGCGTGTCTGTCGACTGGTCGACCTCGCCGAGTTCAAGCGCCGTCAGACCCCGCTCGGCGCGCGAATCTCGAAGAAGGCGTTCGGTCGCGATCGACGCATGCCCATCATCAACCGGTACCGCGGCTAATTTCGCCACGGAGCGTCACGGGTGGTGACGCCGACAGAACCGCATCGGGAGGATCGGTGACGCACGGCTTGACGACAGTGCAGTCCGCACGCGTCGTGGGAGAGCTGCACTGGGCGTCGTCCCGCCTCTTCGAGGTGCTGGGCCTCTGGGCCGCGGAAGCGGACCGTCCCGACATCGCCGTCTCGATGGCCACGTCGTCGCGGCATCTCGGCTGGCACGCCGCGGACCTCGCCGACCTCCTGCCGGACTCGGTGCTGCTCGAGGACGAGGTGCGCAGCGAGCCCCACGCCCCCGAGGTCGATGCCGCGGTCGAGGCGATCCGGGCGATTCCCGGCTCGGTCGAACGACTCGCGGTCGCTCATCGCGTCCTGCTCGGGCGGGTCGCGGCGCGCTGTGTCGCGATCGAACGTGTCTCCGGGCCCCACAACGATGCCGCGCTGGCCCGGGTGTTGGCCTTCTTCCTCCAGGACCTCCGCCGCGACCGTGACGACGGTGAAGCGCTGCTCGGCCGCCTCCTGAGCGATGTGGACTCCGTCGAACGGGTGAACGCCCGCGTGCTCGAAGCCGAGCGTCGTCTCGTGCAGGCCGGTGGCCTGCTCCCCGTCCACATCGAGTGACCGTGCCCCCTGGGCCCAACGACTCAACTCCTTCCGACGAAGGAGCTCATCCTCATGCTCGGCACGTATTGCGCCGAACACAATACGCGGACCTGCCGGTGGTGGAACCATGATCGGTGGGTATCGTGCATCAATTAGCCGGTAGCGACGAGAGGGCAACTCTGTGGCGAAGGAACGTGTCGAACGGGACGAAGAGGATCTTGTTCGGCTGTACCTCACCGATATCGGTCAGTATCCACTCCTGACGAAGGAGGACGAGGTTCGCCTCGCTCAGGAGATCGAGGGTGGCACGGAAGCCCGCACGGAGATGGACGCCGCTGACGGCGACCTGACGCCGGCGAAGAAGCGCGAGTTGCGTCGCGCGATCCAGAAGGGCGAGGCCGCGGAACGCACTTTTGTGCAGTCCAACCTCCGCCTCGTCGTCTCGATCGCCAAGAAGTACCAGGCCTCCGGTCTGCCGCTGCTGGATCTCATCCAGGAGGGCAACCTCGGCCTCATGCACGCCGTCGAGAAGTTCGACTGGCGCAAGGGTTTCAAGTTCTCCACCTACGCCACGTGGTGGATCCGCCAGGCGATCACCCGCGGTATCGCCAACACCGGACGCACGATCCGTCTCCCGGTCCACGCCGGCGACACCCTCGCCCGGCTCCAGAAGGCCCGCGCCCGCCTCGAGTTGAAGTACGGCCGTCCGGCCACGCTCGCCGAGCTGGCGATCGAGGTCGAGATGCCCGAGGAGAAGGTCACCGAAGCCCTGCGCTTCGCGGCCGAGCCGCTCTCGCTCTCCGAGCCGTTGCGCGAGGACGGCGATGCCGAACTCGGCGATGTCGTCGAGGACCGCGGCGCCGACTCGCCGTTCGAGGTCGCCGCCACCGCGCTGTTGCCCGACGAGATCTCCCGACTGCTGGCGCCGCTCGACGAGCGTGAGCGCGAGATCCTGAAGCTGCGCTTCGGTCTCGACCGCGGCGAGCCCCGCACCCTCGAAGAGGTCGGCGAGCACTTCAACCTCACCCGTGAGCGGATCCGTCAGATCGAGGCTCGCGCGATGTCGAAGCTGCGTCACCCGTCGAGCGACACCGGCGCTCGCGATCTTCTGAGCGTCTGACCTCGCGCCCCGGGCGTCGCTACGCCCAGCGGATCAGGCCGATCACGGCCGATGCCGCGTAGAAGAACTGGAGTGTCAGGAACGCCCACCGGCGGTCGATGACGGCCCAACCCGCGAACAGCGCGGCCGAGATCAGCAGCAGGACGAACCCCAACACCTCGTTGCCGGTGTTCGAGGCGATGAGCAACGCGTAGACGATCGCGAGCATCGATCCGCTGACTTCGAAACCCGTGACGAGGCGGCGATCCATCGCGCCACCATGCCAGCTGGTGGCGGAGGTGGACGGGAATCGAACCCGCCGGACAGGGATCACCCATCCCACCCGCTTTGAAGGCGGGGGAGCCCACCAGGCGCTCGGACACCTCCGCTCGGCAACCTATCGGGGCCGCGAGGACATCTCACGGTCGGCTCGCTACGGTCTCGTCCATGTCGAAGAACCGTCTCGTGCTCGTTGCCGTCCTCGTCGTGTTGCTCGCGCTCCTCGCCCGGAAGGTCAAGGACTGAGCGACCGGCCGCGGGGGTTCACCACGGCCAACGTGACGTCGGCTTGGCGCGACGCGTCCGCCACCACAACGCGGCACCGGCGGCCAGGCCGGCCCCGACCGCGCCGGCGCCGATCGTTCTGGGTCTGGGCGCGGTGATCGACCCTTCCCGCAACGGGCGCGGGTTGTCGAACGTGCGGATCTCCCAGCCGCGCGCCTCGGCTTCCTTGAGCAGACCGCGGTCCGGGTTCACCGCCACCGGGTGCCCGACCGTTTCGAGCATCGGAAGATCGGTGATCGAGTCCGAGTAGGCGAACGACTGCTCGAGATCGATGTGGTGACGAGCGGCTTCGCGCTCGATGGCCTCCACCTTGTGCACACCGGCGGAGTAGAACTCGACCTCGCCGGTGTAGCGACCGTCGGCGTCGACCCGGGCGCGGGTGGCGATCGCATCGTCGACCCCGAGGTGGCGGGCCATCGGCAGGACGATCTCCTCCGGCGATGCGGACACGAGGTACACCCGACGGCCGGCGTCTCGATGTGACTCGATCAACTCCAGCGCTTCGGCGTAGACGAGAGGGTCGATCACCTCCGTGAGGGCGTTGTCGACGAGGGCGGAGATGGTGTCCTTCTCCCAGCCGACGGCGATGCGCAACGCGGTCTCGCGCATCTTCTGCATGCGGCCCTCGTCGGCGCCGAGGTAGCGGAACACGATCTGGCCCCAGAGGGCGCGGACGACGAGCCAGCGGTTCAGCAGACCTTCCTGCTGGAGGCGCGGTCCGAACGCGAGCATGGCCGCCTTCGCGATGACGGTCTTGTCGAGATCGAAGAAGGCCGCTTCGGTGCGCGGCTGATCGGCCATGACGTCAGCCTACGAAGCCGCGGCGCTCAGGCGAGTTCGAGGACGGGGCTCGGACCCCACTCGCCGGTCTCGGTGAGCGACATCACCTCCGGCCCGACCCGGAACCGGGCGTTCGCCTCGTAGCGGGACCGGATCGCCGCGGTGTCGTCGGTGAGGAGGAGTGTGCTGATCTCGTCGACCAGCGTGTCGGCCGCGGCGGTCGTTTCGTCGCCCGCGAGTGCGCCCCAGTCGTCCCAGGGCAGCATCTCGACCTTGTTGAGCGAAGCCAGGTCGCGACCGACATTGCCCGAGATGAACCAGGCGCCCCACATGTCGAGGATGCCGAACGTGTCGGGATCGAACTCGCCGGAGCGCGTCCGCTGCCAGGCTTCGCCCGCGGAGAGGAAGTGGTCGACCGGGAGGTCCGTGGGGTCGGCGACGCCCGTCGCGTCCGACTGGAGGGTGTCGAGTTGGGCGTCGAGCTGCACCCATCTTTCGCCGTTCCAGTGCTCGACGATCCAGTGATCGACCCACTTGCCCGGCTCGAAGTATCCGCCGAATCCGCAGCGTGCCCGCGCCGGGGTTCCGGCCCGTCGTAGCAGCGCGACCGACAACGTCGAGAAGTCGCGGCAGTTTCCGAGGAACCGACCGCCGGGGTCGCGGGCCTCGGTCAGCGGCCGACTGTCCCGTTCGAGCACGCCGGCCAACATCGCCGCGGCCCCGCGAGCCTGCAGCTCCGCCTGTCGGACGTCGACGTCGTGCACGTCGTAGGCCGCAGCCCAGTGCGGATGGACGAGCAACCCCTGCACCATCGCCGCGATGCCCACGGGGTCGGTCGGGGCGCCACGGAGCGCCTCGGCGTGCGCGGTCAGATCGGTCATCGGGCCCGGCGCCGCGTAGAAGTCCAGCGCGTCGTCGGTGGGAGCCATCGCGACAACGTAGGGCGACGGGTTGGGGCTGTCACTCGGTCGCTCTAAGGTCGGCTTCACACGACTTCCCCCGTTGACCCCGCTCGCCGTCCGCGAGCAGTTCCGGGAGTCGTTGTGTTGTCCATCT
>BQJV01000220.1 GCA_021604885.1 Acidimicrobiales bacterium | reverse complement strand
CGTGGACGGGCCCGAGTACGAGGTCGACGGCGATCGCATGGAGCGGCGGCCGACCGTCGTCCTCCTGCACGGCGGGCCCGGGATGGACCACAGCCCGTTCAAGGCCGAGCTCCGGATGCTCACCGACATGGCGCAGTGCGTCTACATCGATCATCGGGCGAATGGCCGGTCTGATGACGGTCCGCCCGAGCTGCGCAACCTCGACCAGTGGGGTGACGACGTGCGCACGGTGTGCGACGTGCTCGGGATCGAGAAGCCGATCGTCCTCGGCCAGTCCTTCGGCGGGATGGTCGCGATGTCGTACATGACCCGCCATCCCGAGCATCCGGCTGGCGTGATCCTGTCCAGCACGTCCGCCCGCAAGAACCGGGAGCGCAACATCGCGGTGTTCGAACGCCTCGGCGGTCAGGCCGCGGTCGACGCCGCGAATGCGTTCTACGACGACCCGGGCGACGAGACGCTCGGGTCGTTCATGACGGACGCGATGTCGACCTACAACCGGCACTTCAGCGACCCGGACGGCTCGGCCCGTACCGTCTACCGGCTGGAGACGCTCTTTGACTTCTTCCGTGGCGAGTACCACGAGATGGACTTCCTGCCCGCGCTCGGCGCGGTCACGTGTCCGACGCTCGTGCTCGGCGGCGAGGACGATCCGACCACACCGATCGAGGATCAGGAGGAGATCGTCGCGGCGCTGCCGCCCGATCTCGTGGAGTTCCACCGGTTCGCCGATTGTGGTCACGGCGCCTACCGGGACCAGCCGGACACGGCGATCCCGACCATTCGCAGCTTTGTCGAGAAGTGCTTTCACGAATCCCGGGAGGGGAACGCATGACGAAGGTCTTTGTCCACGGAAATCCGGAGTGCGATGCGGTGTGGGGGCCGTTGTTCGCCGCGCTCGGCGAGCGCGGCGTCGACGATCTCGTCGCGCTGTCGCCTCCTGGCTTCGGCGCGCCCGTGCCCGACGGGTTCGATGCGACGCCGGGCGCCTACGTCGACTGGCTGGTCGCCGAGTTGGAAGCGATGGACGGGCCGATCGACCTCGTCGGACACGACTGGGGGGCGGGCCATGTGATGGGTCTCCTCGCCCGCCGGCCCGACGTGGTGCGGTCGTGGGCCGCGGACTGTGCGGCCCTCATCCACCCCGACTACGAGTGGCACGACATGGCCCAGGCCTGGCAGATGCCCGAGGTCGGCGAGCAGGTCATCGAGGCGATGATCGGTGGGGCGATCGAGGATCGGGTGGCGACGTACGTCGACATGGGGCTGACCGCCGAGATCGCTACCGCGATGGCCGGGGCGACCGATGCGGCGATGGGGGAGTGCATCCTCACGCTGTACCGGGAGGCCGCCCAGCCGTTCATGGTCGAGCTCGGGGAACGGGTCGTCGCCGCCGACCGTCCGCCCGGGATGGTCGTCATCGCGTCGGAGGATCACTTCGTGCCGGCGCCGCTGGCCGCCGAGATGGCGGAGCGGCTCGGGGCCGAGTCGGTCGTGCTCGAGGGGCAGGCCCACTGGTGGATGGTGAGCGCCCCGGACGCCGCCGCGGACGCGCTGGCCGACTACTGGGCCGGGTTGGGCTGACCGAACCCCGGTGCCCGTTCGCTCTAGTGTTCGGGCATGGCGATCATCCGGCACATCCGCAACTTCCTGCGAGGACTGGCACGTTCGACGCCGCGGTCGCAACCGGAGACCTCACCCGAGCTCACGTTCGAGCAGGAGCGGGCCCGCGGCATGCGCGGCGACTGAGCTCGCCAGGTGCGCTCGGTGCGGACGGGGAGATTTGAACTCCCACACCCTTTCGGGCACCAGGACCTAAACCTGGCGTGTCTGCCAATTCCACCACGTCCGCGTGGTCGGTTCAGCGTACCGAGGCTCATGCGGCGGGGCGGCGGCTCCGATGGAGTGGCCATGCGCAAACCGTTCGGCCTGTTCGCCAGCGTCCTGCTGATGGTGTTGTCGTTGGTTGCAGCGGCGTGTTCGGACGGTTCCTCCGACACGGCGACGACCGGGGACGACGCCGGTGGCGGGATCGTGGTGGAGGGCGTCGTCGGCGACGACACGGGATCTGACGACACCGGGTCCGACGACACCGGATCCGACGACGGGATCGACAGCGATGGCGACGCGGACGGCGGCGATGTGACGCCGCTCCCGGACATCGACGACATGGTGCTCGACGAGCCGACGTTCACCTACGAGGTCACCGGCGACCCGTGCACCGACATGGAGACGCTCGTCGTCGGACCGACCGCGCAGGCACTGAGGCTCCAACCGGACGAGGAGCAACAGGCGGTGTTCCTGCACGCAGCCGAGCCGTTCGGCGACGAGGCGATCGCCTCGGTGGAGGCGATCATCGAGGCGGACGACGCCGACACGGCCGAAGACGTGCGCGACGAGCTGCTCGTCGCGTTCGACGAGATCACTCTCGAGCCCTGCGGATGGCCGCTCTACGGCGCGCTGTTCGCCGTCGCTCTGGCCGAGCCGATCATGTTCTGCGAGGCCGGCGAAGCGATCGGCGCGGCGGACAACGGGTTCGACCCCGGCGTGCCATGTGACCAGGATGGCATTGCGCCCACACACCTGCCGTGCTTCGCGTCGATCGATGTCGACGTCGATACGAGCCTGTTCATCACGTCGGGGTGGGAGACGGTGGACTGCGACTCCGGCGAGTCTGTCGAGTGGGACGGCCAGGTCGGCGCCTGGGTCGCGAGCACCGAGGCCGTGGCCGCCACCGACCAAGTACCCGCGCCCGCTCCCGCCGAGCCGGGCGGCTGAGGCTCGCGCATGCGTCGCCTCCTCGTGATCCTGACCCTGGTCGGCCTCGTCGCCGCGGCGTGCGCGGACGAATCGTCCGACGGGTCGGGTGGCGACGCCATCAGCACCGACCCGGCGTGTGTCGACATGGCGGCAATGGTTGCTGCCGGCGACTTCCCGCTGGAGGGCACAGACGAAGCGGCGCTGCGTTCGGCCGTTGCGGCGTTCGGGACCGAAGCCGGTGACGTGCTCGCGAACTTCATCATCGCTCCGGACGGCGTCGGGACGATCAGCGAGCGCATCGTCGCCGTCGACGAGATCACGCTCGATGACTGTGGATGGCCGCTCTTCGGTGCATACCTGGCGATCGCGGATGCGGTCCGCTCCCAGGAGGAGTGCGATTTCGCTGCTTGTGCGAACGCGGAGATCGTCCAGCCGACCTCATTGCCGTGCCTCGTGCGCTCGGGCGTCGACCCGGAGACCCTCGCTCCGGGTGTGCGCTACTGGGTGCCGGTGGACTGCACGACGAACGAATACGTCGAGTGGGACGCGGTGGCGCTCGCGTGGCTCAGTCCGTAGACGAACGACACAACCAACCGCTGGGCTTGCCGCCAGCACGACCGGAGACCCCGATACCCTTCGCACCATGACGCAGACCCCTGAGAACGCGCAGTTCATGGCTTCCGCACTGGCAGCCAACCCGCAGGCCGACATCTACCACCGCCTGCTCCAGGACCGGATCGTGGTCCTCGGCACCGACGTCAACGACGAGATCGCGAACTACATCACCGCCCAGCTCCTGTACCTGGAAGGCCAGGACAAGGAAAAGCCGATCTGGCTCTACATCAACTCGCCGGGTGGTTCGGTCACCGCGGGCATGGCGATCTACGACACGATGCAGTTCGTCGAGTGCGAGGTCGGCACGATCTGCATGGGCCTCGGCGCCTCGATGGGCCAGTTCCTGTTGTGTGCCGGTGCGCCCGGCAAGCGTTACGCGCTGCCCCACGCCAGGATCATGATGCACCAGCCGCTCGGCGGGGTGCAGGGGCAGGCCACCGACATCGCGATCCAGGCCGAGCAGATGGCGTACACCAAGCGACTCCTGCAGGAACGCATCGCCCAGCACACGGGTCAGACCTACGAGCAGATCGAGGCCGACTCCGATCGTGACCGCTGGTTCACCGCCGAAGAGGCGAAGGAATACGGCATCATCGACCACGTCATCGTCAAGCGTGGCGAGATGATCTGAGCCGTCGCGGCGTCGCCGCACGGCCAGTCGGAGAGGGAAACGGGAGGTCAATTTCGGCGCGCCCGGATTTCCTGCGATGTCATGGACATTTCTCTTGTGAGGCGAACATATGTTCGCTATGGTGAGAGGACGATGCATGTGACCGACTTCGAGCGACTCTCGAACTTCGACCCGGTGGGGAAGACCCGCACCGAGCTCGAACGAGCCCTCGAGGGGTGCGGGCGGTTGGCGGCTTACGCGGCGGCGAAGAAGCTGGCGTGTCTCGCCGCGATCGAGGCGCTGGGCGACGATGGCGTCAAGCCGGCCGACGCCAACCGTACGAAGACGAGAGCGTCGTCGAAGAAGTCGAAGCGGGCGGCTCGCACGGCGAAGCAGTTGCCGTCGATGCCGACCATCCAGCAGGCGCTGGCCGACGGCGAGATCTCCGAGGAACACGCCGACGCGGCCGCCGATGCGGCCGCGAGGGTGTCGCCGGAGGAGGCCGATGCCGAGCTGACGAAGCTGGCGCTGTTGTTGCCCGCCGATCGGTTCGCGGCGGAGGCGAACGACTGGGCGGGCAAGCGGGAGTCCGACAAGAAGAAGGAGACCGCGCAGGATCGGGCCCGGCGTGAGCGCACGGGTGTGGTCTGGCAGAAGAAGAACGGTCGGATCGGCATCAACGGTGAGCTCGATCCGGTGGCCGGCAAGCCGGTGCTCCAGGCGTTCGAACGGGCGATGGCTCGCCTGTTCCGCGAAGACGGCGGTCGTGATGGCGACCCGGCGACGATGCGCACCTACGCACAACGTGGTGCCGACGCACTCACCGAGCTCATCGCCGGCGGGGCGTCGGCCGGCTCGGCCGGCTCGGCTGCGGCGAACAGGCGGCCGCATCCGCGGTTCGTCACCCATGTGCGGATCGACGCAGATCGGTGTCGGGCCGACGATCCGTCGGGGTTCGCCGCCTTTCTCGACGGCACACCGTTGCCGCAGTCGGTGCTGGAGCGGATCGCGTGTGAGTCAGCGTTCGTCGGCTCGATCTTCGCCGCCGACGGGTCGATCCTCTGGCAGGGTCGGGCCGTTCGGCTCGCCACCGACGACCAGTGGAACGCGCTGATCGACCGCGATGGCGGCTGCATCCACTGTGGGGCCGATCCGGCGCGATGCCAGGCCCACCATCTGGTGCCCTGGTCGCCGCCGACGTTCGGTGAGACCGACATCGACGACCTCACCCTGGTGTGTGCGACCGCCCACTCGTTGATCCATGACCACGGGTATCGGGTGGTCATCGACGATGCGGGGCGCTATCGGCTGGTCGAACCCGGGGCCCGGGCCGGGCCGACCGCGCAGGCGGCCTGAGATGGCCGGGATGCAGATATTGGGGCGAGAGATGTCGGCGTCAGCTGATGCGGGGCGGCACGTCTCCGTTGAGCACGCACAGCTTGTAGGTGCACGGCGTCCATTCGAAGAACTTCGCGAGGGTGGCTTCGTCGTCGCGCAGCGCGATCAGCGTGTCGATCACGATCTGTTCGTCGCCGGCCTCGCCGGCGGGCAGGTCCCAGCGCTCCCGATCCGGCTCTTCGCCGGCGACGAACTCGGCGAAGGCGAGCACGTCACGGACGATGTCGCACACGTTCTCCCAGTCGTAGGTCAGCGAGGTGGCGGCGTAGAGACCGAGGTCGTCGTCCACGCCGAAGAGGCCGACGGCAACGGCGCCGGCGTCCGTCGCGTCATAGGTGACGAACCAGTCGTCGGCCGGCCAGTCGCCGACCCGGGGCGCTTGGATCTCGCCCGCGGGATCGTGTTCGGGCGCGGCCCGGATGGTCCAGTCGCTGAGGTCGAGGAACTCGCCGTCTTCGTCCGGGAGTCCGCCCCAGCCGAACGCCATGTCGGCGCCGCCGAACCCGAGCCGCGGGATGACACCGGGGTTCTTGGGGGCGCAATGCTCGAAGCGGAACGAGTTGATTCCCACGCCCATC
>BQJV01000219.1 GCA_021604885.1 Acidimicrobiales bacterium | reverse complement strand
CGCACCGTCGCGTCCGGCCGCGCCCGACTCCAGGGCGCCGTCGAGGAGCGCGAGATGGGCGGCGAGCCCGAACCGCCGTTGCCCGACGAGCTGGTGTTCGACCAGGACGTCTAGTGGCCGACTCGTCGCGGATCACCCCTGCGAGCCAGCTGATCGTCGACACCGTCGAGGTGCGGCGCCACACCGGCACCCGTCGCCCCTTCGTCGCGGCTGCGCAGTTCCCCGATCTCGTCGCCGGCGAGTTCGCGGTGGTGGACGGCCGGATCGACGTCGACCTCGTGATCGAGGCGGTGACCGAGGGTGTCAGCGCGACGGGCTACCTGCGGGGCCGCTGGACCGGTCCGTGTCGACGCTGCCTCGATCCGATCGAGCGTCCGCTCGAGGTCGAGGTGCAGGAGATCTTCGAGCGCCAACCCACCGAGGGCGAGACCTGGCCGATCGAGGACGAACGCATCGATCTCGCTCCCGTGATCCGCGAGAGCGCCCTGCTCGCGCTCCCGCTCGTCCCGTTGTGCGGCGACGACTGCGTGGGGCCCGAACCGGAGCGCTTCCCGGCCAACGTCGAGGTCGATGTCGACTTGTCCGCCGAGGAGCCGCCCCCGGATCCCCGGTGGGCGGCCCTCGACGAACTTCGGTTCGACGACGGGGATCAGTAGTCGCTGGCGGGTGCCGCGGCGGCTTCGTCGCCGGCCGGCGCGTCGCGTCCGATGAGTGATCCGTCGGGTGCGGCGAGGAACCAGACGCCGCCGACGCCCTGACCGTTGATGTCGCCGGCGGCGCCGTCACCCGCGAAGCGGTACAGCGGCCACGAGCCGGCGGCGAGTTGGTAGGTGCCGTCGCCGCGGTCGACGATGGAGAAGATCGCCGCGTCGAGCCCCTCGGGCAACGCCATGCCGTCGACGCTGACCGCCGGCCATGCGTCGGCGCAGGCGTCGAAGCAGGTCGGGACGCCGTCGACGTCGTTCGTGAAGCCGTACAGGCTCAGGCCGTTCTCGTCGACGAGGACGTCGCCGGCATCGGTGGTGGCCGTGTCGACGAACGCCGGCTCGTCGGTGGCCGGCTCGTCATCGGTCGGCGCGTCGCGTCCGATGAGTGATCCGTCGGGCGCAGCGAGGAACCAGACGTCGCCGGAACCCTGGCCGTTGACGTCGCCCGGGGCGCCGTCGCCGGCGAAGAGGTACAGCGGCCAGGTGCCGGCCACCAGCTGGTTGGTGCCGTCCGTTCGCTCGACAGTCGAGAAGACCGCGGCGTCCAGACCGGCACCGAGTGCGCCGTCGTCGAGCGCGCCGTCCACGAGGATCGGCGGCCATGCATCGGCGCAGGCGTCATAGCAGGCGGGCACGCCGTCGACGTCGTTCGTGAAGCCGTAGAGGCTCAGTCCGGCGCCGTCGACGAGGATGTCGCCCAGACCGCTGGCGGCGAGTGCGACGAGCACGTCGTCCGTCGTGAGGTCCGCAGGCGGGTCGGCATCGTCTGTGCTGCCGTCGCCGTCATCGTTGCCGTCGTCGGACGACCCGGCGCCGGGGTCCGGTGTCGGGTCCGATGTCTCGGTGTCGTCGCCGCACGCGGCGAGCACGAGGGCGATCGCCGCGAGAAGGGCGAGGAGTCGGGCGCGTGCGCGCCCGGTGGGGGTGGTCATGATTTCTTCTCCTGGTTGGGGGTGTGCTTGTTGTGGGTACTCGGCTGGTCGATCAGCCGACGATCAAGGTGCCCGTCATCGACGGGTGGAGTTCACAGAAGAACTCGTAGGTGCCGGGTGCGAGCGGTGTCGTGAACGTGCCGCGGTCGCCGCCGCTCAGCAGGCCGGTGTCGAACGAGCCGTCCCGGGCGGTGAGGGTGTGAGCGGCGCCATCGCTGTTCGTGACGTCGATCGTCGTCCCTCCCGCTGTCGTCGGGGGTGCGCTGAACGCGAACCCCGCGATGTCGATCGCGTCACCGCCGGCGGAGGCATCGGACGCGGCGTCGGCAGTGGGGGCCGGGTCGCCGGCCCGCAGGAGGCCGAGGACGGCAGCCGCGGCGGCCAGCAGGCAGATGGAGAGGGTGAGGGAGGGACGAGCGCGCATGGTGCGTTCCTTTCGCAATGGAGTCGGGAGGGGAGCGGGGGATCAGACGCCGGGGAAGCCGTTGGTCGTGAAGAACCACAGGGATGAGGTCGTCCAGATCGCGGCGAGGAGGACGACGAGCAGGGCGCCCGCGCCGGGGAGCGCCCACGCCGGCATCCGGCGGGAGTGCAGGACGAGCATCTTCGTGGTGAACGCTCCGTAGAACGCACAGCCGAGAATCGAGTGGATGACGACGCGCGAGACCGTCGTGCGGAATCCGAGGGCCCACAGGCAGTGGTACGCGACCGGCAGCGTGCAGAGGAAGGCGACGGTCCCGAGCCAGCGATGGCCCGCCGATGCCCATCCGGGGGCCGGGCCCGCGCCGGGGAGGCGGCCCCACATCCACAGTGCGGTCGTGCCCTGGGCGATGGCCAGCACTGCCGCTGCGGTCGTGAACCACGCCTTCATGGAGAGCATCGTCGGAAACCCGAACTGCCAGATGGTCTGGCCCGTTCCGTCGTGGACGTTGCCGTAGACGCCGAGGCTGATCGCCACCGCGCCGCCGGCCGCCGCGGCGACGAGCAGTGCGGTTGCGTGGGGTGCCGGTTCGATGGCTGTCGGGTTCGCTTCGGTTGCCGTGGTCGTCACGGTCGCCTCCAGGTGATGGGGTCGTTCGGGGACCTGTACGGGCGGCTCGTCGCCGCGGTTCGCGCCGAGTGCAAAGTTTTCGCGCGATCATCGTGCGGCGATGCCCGAGCCCCTCCCCCCCGATGTCCTCGCCCGGTTCCGAACCGGCGATGAGGACGCGGTCCGTGCCGTGTTCCGTCACTACGGCGGACCGGTGCAGACGGTCGCTCGATCGATGACCACCGATGCCGAGCTGGTGGCGGAGATCGTTCAGCAGACGTTCGTGAAGGCGTGGCGGGCGGCGGCCACGTTCGACGACACCCGCGATCTGGCGCCTTGGCTCTACACGATCGCCCGCCGTACTGCGGTGGACGTCCTGCGTCGCGAGATGCAGCCGACCCGCGGCGACCATGAGCCGGAGACCGACGCGGCGGTCACCACGATGTCCTTCGAGCGGACGTGGGAGATCCACGAGGTGCGCCGCGCGCTCGACGGACTTCCGCCGCCCGAACGTGAGGTCGTCCGCCTCAGCCATCTCGTGGGTCTCTCGCATCCCGAGATCGCCGAACGCCTCGAGATCCCGATCGGTACGGTGAAATCCCGCTCGGCGCGTGCTCATGCACGACTCGCCGCGGCTTTGGGTCATCTCGCGAACCAAACGAACACCGCGGACGTAGAGAAGAGCGAGGAGACGCCGTGACCGACGATTCGTTCGACAGCCAGGACCCGGTCGACACGGACCTCGCCGCGTTCCTCGCGGAGCCCTCGATGTGGGACGAGCTCGATTCCTCGCTCGAGGATGCGATCGTGGCCGCCATCGCGCAGGAACGGGATCTCGTCCGGCCGGCGGTGGCTCCCGTCGTCTCGATCGACTCCCGCCGCCGCTGGGCCGCACCGCTGCTCGCGGGCGCGGCGGTGGTGGTCCTCGTCGCCGGGCTGCTCGCCACCTTCCTCCGCGACGACACCGTGACGCCGGAGATCGAGCTTGCGCTCGCCGCAACCGAGCTCGCGCCGAGCGCCGAGGGACTCGTCGAGATCGACACGACTCCGCTCGGAACGCGCCTGATCCTCGACGTGTCCGGCCTCTCACCGGCCCCCGAGGGGCAGTACTACGAGGCGTGGCTCCGGACCGGACCCGACGTGGGTGTCAGTGCCGGCACGTTCCACCTGCGCGGCGGCGACGGCCGCATCGAATTGTGGGCCGGCGTGACGATCGACGACTACCCGCTCTTCACCATCACGATCCAGGATGAGGCCGACCCGACGAGCTCCGGGCAGGTCGTTCTGAAGGGTCTCGTCGAGTGAGGGTGGCGACGCCACCCGGCGTCGATAACCTTCACTGTTCGAGTACGCCCCAGCTGGGCCCGTAGAGCAGGAACGCCATGGCTGTCCCGAAGAAGAAGATGTCGAAGTCGAAGAGCCGCAGCCGCAAGGCCTCGGCGTGGCGCGTCGGCGCCTCGGCTCGCAGCGCCTGCGATCGCTGCGGCTCCACCAAGCGCCCCCACCGGGCGTGTGGCAACTGCGGTTGGTACGCCGGCCGTCAGGCCATCGAGGTCGACTGAGTCGATGCTGCCCATCGCGGTCGACGCCATGGGCGGCGACCATGCGCCGGGAGAGATCGTCGCCGGTGCCCGTCGCGCCGCGGAAGAGCTCGGTGTCCCGGTGGTCCTGGTCGGCCGTTCGGCCGATCTGACCGACACCGGTGACCTCGAGATCATCGAGGCGAGCGAAGTCATCGCGATGGATGCCGAGCCCGGCTCGAGCGTCCGGAAGATGAAGGACTCCTCGCTGGTCCGCGCCGCCGAGGCGGTACGCGACGGGCAGGCATCCGCCATGGTTTCCGCGGGCAACACCGGCGCCACGATGGCCTCAGCGTTGTTGCGCATGGGTCGCATCAAGGGCATCAACCGGCCCGCGATCGCCACGCCGATCCCGGTCCCCGGCAGCACGCCGACCACCCTGCTCGACGCCGGCGCCAACGCCGAGTGCAAGCCCGAGTGGCTCGTGGAGTTCGCCCAGATGGGTGCCGTCTACGCCCGCGACCGGTTCGGCATCGAACGTCCGCGGGTCGGCCTGTTGTCGATCGGCGAAGAGGCCGGCAAGGGCAGTCCGTTCGTGAAGGAGTGCTTCGAGCTCCTCGACCAACCCGGATGGGCGTCCGTTGCCAGCGCAGACTGGATCGGCAACGTCGAGGGTCGCGACGTGATGACCACCGAGGTCGACGTCATCGTCACCGACGGGTTCACCGGCAATGTCACGCTCAAGACCCTCGAAGGGGCGATGAAGGCGTTGATCGGCCGGCTGCTGGTCGGCATCGACACCGACGACGACACGCGTGCCGCCGGCGATGCCCTGAGTGGCGTGCTCGGCGAGATGATGACCGAACTCCACCCCGATTCCGTGGGTGGCGCCCTCCTCCTGGGTGTGAAGGGCGTGTGCGTGATCTCGCACGGTTCGAGCTCGGCGGATGCGATGACCAACGCGATCCGCGTCGCGGCGGAGATGGTCGAGGTCGAGATGGTGGACCATCTGACGGCCGCCGCTCGCCCACAAGACTGATTTCAGTCGAAACCTTCGGGAAATCAGTCTTCACAAGCGCACAAGCGATCTCGGCCGCTAGGGTCAGCCTGCCATCGCACATCCGGACGGGATGTTGTCGGTCAGGCGCATCCACGGAGGGATGAAGTGCCCGCAGAAACGCACGTCGAACAGGGTCCGATCGGTCGCGACGAGGTCCTCACCATCGTCAGGGAACAGCTCGCCGACATCCTCGAGATCGAGCCGTCGGCCATCAACGAGGGCGACGCCTTCGCCGACGATCTTGATGCCGACTCGCTCGCGCTGATCGAGCTGGTCGAGGCGCTCGAGGAGGAGCTCGCCGAGCGGGCTTCCGGGTTCCGCATCGACGACGAGGATCTCGAGGATCTGCGCACGGTGCGCGACGCGGTCGACTACGTGATCGCCAAGCTGGGTTGAGGCGCTGGCCACGTCGTCCACCGCAGTCGCGCTCGAAGAGCGCCTTGCGTATCGCTTCCGCGACCCTGCGTTGCTCGAGGTCGCCCTCGCGCACCGATCGTGGTGCGCGGAGCATGAGAACGAGCAGTCGAACGAGCGCCTGGAGTTTCTCGGCGATGCCGTGCTCGGCGTCGTCGTCACGGACCATCTCTATGCGACGTTTCCCGACGAGCCCGAGGGCCAACTCGCCAAGACCCGGGCGGCCGTCGTGAGCGCGGCAACGCTCGCGGACGTCGGGCGCGCGCTCGACCTCGGGGAGCATCTGAAGCTCGGAAAGGGTGAG
>BQJV01000218.1 GCA_021604885.1 Acidimicrobiales bacterium | reverse complement strand
CGATGGTGCCGATGCCGCCACCGCGGGCCGTGCTGTGCAGGATCCGGAGCACGGCGGCCTCACCGTGCACGGTCGGAATCGTCGCGACTCGGACATCGAAGTCCTCACCGTTCACCCGGGCGGTCAACCGACCGTCCTGGGGAACACGTCGCTCGGCGATGTCGATGTCCGCCATCACCTTGATGCGGCTGATGATGCCGGCCCGCAGCGAACTCGGCGGCGACATCGCCTCGTGGAGCACGCCGTCGACGCGGAACCGGATCCGGAGATCGTCGGAGCTCGGCTCGACGTGGATGTCGGACGCGTTCTCCTGCACCGCCTTGGCGAGCAGGAGGTCGATGAACTGCACGATCGGGGCGTCGCTGTCGTTGTCCGACGCGATCGAGACATCGGCGGCCTCGGCGTACTGGCGGTTCTCACCGACCGCCGCCTGGATCGTCTCGCGTACCCGGGAGTCGCTGTGACCGAGACGCTCGATGGCGTTGAGAATCTGTGCCGCCTCGGCCATGACCGGCTTCACCTGCCGGCCGACCAACGCGTGGATGTCGTCCAGGGCCAGCACATCGACCGGGTTGGCCATCGCCACGACGATCTGGTCGTCGGCGCGCCAGACCGGGAGCGCCCGGTGACGGGTCGCCATCTGCTGCGGGATCAGCTGCGCCAACTCGACGTCGATCGGCTGGTCGTTGAGGTCGACGAACTCGAGATCGAACTGGGCGGCCAGCGCCCGCACGAGGTCGCCCGGGCGGACGAGCCCCTCGTCGAGGAGCACCTCACCGAGCCGCTTGCCGCTCGAACGCTGGGTTTCGAGCGCGGCGGAGATCTGGGCATCGGTGACGATGTCGAGTTCGACGAGGATCTCGCCGATTCGGCGGCGCGTGGCGACCGCGAGCTGTGCCATGTCCCAGCCATCGGCCGAGCCGCGCTGCTCTTGAGGCCACGCCGAGTGACGAACGCTCAACTCCACCCCGACCGGACCGACCGGCACACGGTGCACAACGACATCGACGAAGACTGGCGGTCACTCGACGACGACGGACGAGCCTTTCTCGCCGACGCCCTGGCGGGAACCGGCGAACCCACGGACGGACGACTCACCGAGCTGCTCGACGCCGCGTTGGCAGCCGACGCCTCGGACCTGCATCTCAGCGCCGGCACCGTGCCCCACGTGCGCGTCCGCGGCGAGCTCCGCCCACTGGCCGGCAGCACCGCACTCGCGGCGGCGGACCTGGCGACAATGCTGAACGCCCCGCTCTCGATCGACCAACGACAACTCCTCGGCGCCCGCGGTGATCTCGACACCGCCCTGGACCTCAACGGCGCCAACCCCGGGAACCGCCGGTTCCGAGCGAGCATCTTCCGCCAATCCGGCAGCCTCGCCGCCGCGATCCGGCTCGTCCCCGACACGATCCCGGCGCTCGACGACCTCGGCCTCCCCGCCGCCGTGCGGCGGTTCACTGCTCTGACGAGCGGCCTCGTCCTGGTCACCGGGCCGACCGGCAGCGGCAAGTCGACGACGCTCGCCAGCATGATCCAGGAGATCAACGAGTCGACGCGCTCGCACATCGTCACGATCGAGGACCCGATCGAGTACCGCCACGTGCCGCTCCAGTCCGTCATCCAACAGCGCGAGGTCGGCGGCGACACGGAGAGCTACGTGGCCGCCCTGCGCGGCGCGTTGCGCCAGGACCCCGACGTGATCCTGATCGGCGAGCTCCGCGATCTCGACACCATCCGGGTGGCGCTCACCGCAGCCGAGACCGGCCATGTCGTGTTCGCCACCCTCCACAGCAGTGACGCCACGAGCGCGGTCAACCGGATCATCGACGTCTTCCCGGGTGACCAGCAGGCGCAGATCCGTTCCCAGTTGGCGCTCTCGCTGGAGGGTTCGATCAGCCAGCGTCTCGTTCCCTCGACATCAGGCAGCCTCGTGCCCGCCACCGAGGTGATGACGGCGACCTCCGCCGTTCGCAACCTGATCCGTTCCGACAAGGTGCACCAGTTGCCCTCGATCCTCGAGACGGGCGGCGACGACGGCATGCACACCTTCGATCAGGCCCTCGCCGGCCTCGTTCGCCGCGGCGCCATCGATCCGCTCGTGGCCCGCACCGTCGCCTCGAGTGCCGCCAACCTCGAATCGTTGATGGGCCGATGACCGCGATCGCAGAGCCCGGGAACGACACCCAGCCCGACGCCACGTACTCGTACAAGGCGTTGGACGAAGCGGGCACGATGCAGACCGGCAAGGTCGGGTCGCGTTCCAAGGACGAGGCCATCAGTCGCCTCCGCCGGCTCGGCCTGCGTCCGGTCTCGATCACCGAAACCCGCGCCTCCGCCCTCGGGCGCGAGTATTCGATGCCGGGATTCGGCCCGCGGGTCAAGGGTCGGGACCTCGCGGTAATGGCCCGCCAGTTCGCCACGATGATCAACGCCGGCGTGCCGATGCTGCGCACGCTCGAGGTGTTGACCGCCCAGTCGACCAGCCCCCTGCTGGCCTCGACGCTCGGCCAGGTGCGTTTCGACGTCGAGAGCGGCGAGTCGTTGAGCAATGCGATCGGCCGTCACCCGAAGGTGTTCGACACGCTCTTCGTGTCGATGGTGCGGGCCGGCGAGACCGCCGGCGCGCTCGACAGTGTCCTCCTGCAGCTCGCGGCCACGCTCGAGCAGGCGGTGTCGACCCGCCAGAAGATCCGCTCCGCGCTCGCCTACCCGATCGCCGTGTCGGTCATGGTCGTCGGCGTGATCACGATCATGCTGCTGTTCGTGGTGCCGACGTTCGCCGGGATCTACGACGATCTCGGGGGCACGCTGCCAGCGCCGACGCAGGCGCTCGTCAACGTGTCTGCCGCACTCACCGGCCACCTGCCGGTCATCGTGCTCGTCACCGTCGGCTCGGCGATCGCCCTCCGCCAGTGGAAGCGAACCGAGTCGGGCCGGTACCGGTGGGACTGGCTGATGCTGCGCGTTCCGCTCGTCGGCAACCTGCTGCTCAAGAGCAGCGTGGCGCGGTTCGGACGGACCATGGCGGTGCTCACCAAGTCGGGTGTCCCCGTGCTGGAGACGCTGCGCATCGCATCCGGCACCGTCGGCAACGCCGTGTTCGCCCGCGCCCTGCTCGACACGAGAGAGGCCGTACGCGACGGCGAGCCGCTTGCCCAGAACCTCGGAAAATCACCCGTCTTCCCGACGATGGCCGTCCAACTGATCGCCGTCGGCGAGGAAACCGGCGCCCTCGATCAGATGTTCGAGATCGTCGGGACCTCGTTCGAGGAAGAGGTCGAAACCGCCGTTTCCGGCTTCTCCGCGGTCATCGAACCCGTGATGATGGCGCTGATCGGATTGCTGGTCGGAGGCATGGTCATCGCCTTGTATCTCCCGATGTTCAGGGTGATCGACCTAGTCCAATAGTGACCATCGGCATCTTGTGAGGCACTTGGTCCCTGCCGAAGGAAAGGCAACAGACCTGCCAACCGGCATACCAGGAGCACAGTGAATCATGAACAGGAATACGAAGGCACACACCTCTAAGCGGGACGGAGGCTTCACCCTCATCGAGGTCATGGTCGTCGTCCTGATCATCGGCGTTCTCCTCGCGATCGGCGTCCCGACCTACCTCGGGGCCCGTGAACGAGCACAGGATCGCTCCGCACAGTCGAGCGTGCGCACGGCACAGTCGGCAGCGCTTGTCATCTACACGGACGAGGCGGACTTCCGAGACGTCACGGTCGGCGAGCTGCGGAGCACGGAGCCGGGCTTCACCTGGCTGTCCGCCAACTCGGCCTCGAACGACGACAACCGCATCAGCGTCGCCACCCGGTCCAACGGCACCGAATGGGGCGCCGCTGCGATGTCCGACTCGGGCACCTGCTTCTACATCCGTCTCCGCGAGAGCGGCACGACGCTGTACGGCAGCTCCTCGTCGGCTTCCTGCACGGGCAACCAGGCACTGAGCCGGGCCCGGTCGACCGGTTGGTGATCTGACTCACCGAGTCGTACACAACGGCGAGAGCGTGGCATCCGGGCGGGTGCCACGCTCTTCGCGTTTTCGGGCGGGTTCATTCGGGTTGCCACCGGCGCCCACCGACGCGAACGTCTCCGCACCGCGCCGAACGAGAGATCCGCACATGCGACCCATCCCCCGCCCCGAACCGGGCGAGTACGCCCCGTACACCGTCGAGTACTTCCAACTCGTGCCCGACGACGTCCTCGATCACATGGCCGGTGGCCTTGAGTCGACGAGTGCCTTCTTCCGAGCGATCCCCGAGGAACGACTCGACCGGCCGCACCGGCCGGGTGAGTGGACGGTCAAGGAGATCCTCCAGCACATCAGCGACGACGAGCGCATCTATGTGTACCGGGCTCTGCGATTCGCCCGCAACGACCCGACGGAGTTGCCGTCGTTCGATCAGGACATCGTGGCCGCCCACTCCGAGGCGAATGCGCGGTCCCTCGAGAGCCTCGTCGACGAGTACCGGTCGGTCCGCGCCGCCACACTGTCGTTCTTCGAGGGCGTGCCGGAGGCAGCCCTATCGCGCGCCGGCACCGCCAACGGGAATCCGATGAGCGTGCGCGCTGCCGCGTTCCACATCGCTGGTCACGAAGCGCATCACCTCGTCAGCATCCGGACGAACTATCTCGGCGACGACTGACCGCTAGTCGAGCGCTTCCTCGGGGAGCGCGCCGGCCTGCACCAACAACGTGGCCGCGAGGCGTTGCCGACCGACGGGATCGAGATGGTTCTCGTCCGCCGCATCTCCCACGTCGATGTTGAGCGCGAACACCCAGGTGTCGTCCGCGTACTCGGTGAAGCCGACCAACCACCCGAGGGTCGGCTCGGCCGCGAGGGCGGTGCCGGTCTTGTGGCCGAACGTCCAACCCGTGCCGCGATCCCGGATCAGGATCTCCCGCACCGCGGCCTGGGTCTCGACAGCGAACGGCAGACGGTCGGTCATCAGGTCGGCGAGGAACGAAGTCTGTTCGACGGCGGAGATCCGCAGGTCGCCCTGCAGCCAAAACTCGTCGATCGGCCCGCCGATGTCCGCGTTGCCGTAGCCGACCGCGGCGACATGCTCGGCCATGCGATCGGGTCCGATGCCGCGGGCGAGCTCCTGATACGCCCAGACCGCCGACACTTCGATGGCCGAGCGAAGCGTCTGGTCGCGGTTCCACGCGGCAAACGCACGATCGACGCCGTCCCACCGGATCACGGTGTCGACCCCGGCGATGACACCGGTCTCGAGCGCGATCGCCGAGTTGAGGATCTTGAAGGTCGACGCCGGGATCATCGGGGTCGCGGCGCGGTCGGGCGCGTGGACGGTCACATGGTCATCACCGAGCCGATGGAGCGCGAACGTGCCGACGACGCCGTGCGCTTCGAACTCCTGCGCCCATGCCGGCTCGACCGTGATCTCTCGGCCTGCGGGCTCCGTGCCGAGCGTCTCGTCCTCCGCGCACCCGGCCAGCACGGCCGCGACGGCGAGCGCCGCAAGAACGGTGCGTGGCGCGCGCGGACGCGCCCGAAGGATCTGCATGGCTCTCCCTGCCGTCAGGTGATGAGGTTGCCGTAGCGGTGCAGCGTGGTGCTGATGGCCTGCTCGCGAACGTAGTGCTGCAGCTCGACCCGCCCGTCGCGGGTGACCGGATCGTCGGCGAGGCGGATGTGGTGTTCGTTGGCGGCGTCACGGAGGATCGGGTCGATCGAGCCGAGCACCCGGACGCGCTCCACGCCGAGGCTCACGAGCCGGGCTGCGAAGTCGGCGGCCGATTCCGCCGCGGCGGTCGACTCCACGATCGAGACACCACAACGTCCCGCGGCGGCGCGCACTCGAGCGAGCTCGATGTGGTCGGCGTCGGCTTCCGCCCGGATGGCGACCCCGCGCAGCGGTCGATAGCGGAACACGTTGGACTCGCAGAACAGCGCGGTCGGATCGTGGTCGATCCCGAACTCCTCGGCCCAGGCGTGCTGGTCCGACCGTTCGGC
>BQJV01000217.1 GCA_021604885.1 Acidimicrobiales bacterium | reverse complement strand
CTCTCGAAGAGGTGATCGAGGCCACGACCGGCCACATGCGCGTCCTCGTCGATCGCGTCGCCGAACTCGTGCTCGACGGCAAAGCGCCGGGCCTCCCGGACATCTCCGCCGAGCTGTCGATCAGCACTCACGAGGCGCTGGGACTCATGCACGATCTCAATACGCGGCTCCGCACCGCGGGAGGCCCGATGGCCTTGGTGCTCGCACAGCTCGACCCCGAGCCGAAGCCGGATGATCGGACCGACTTCGACCACCGGCTCCTCATGATGTCGATAAAGCACGCGGCGCGGGTCCGCGACAACTAGCCGATTCGCTTCAGGAATCCGCCGGGGTTGAAGGTCAGCGAGTACTTCTCCATCGCCGGGTCCGGCATGAAGTCACCGAAGCTCCCGAGGATCTGCTTCACGCCCTCGGCGGGTCCCGGACCGAACTCGGGCCAGACCGGACGGCCGTTGACGATCGTGTCGGTGACCACCACGTAGGAGCCGGCCGGCACGAACCGTTCGAGCTGCTTGAATTCGCGGAACGTCGCCGCCCGATCGACCCGTCCCCCGAGGACGACCATCGCCGAGCCTTCGCCGACCAGCTCCGCGACGGCGTCTGCCGTGCGCCTCTCGCCGGCGTCTCCGTCCAGCGGGGTGATCCGGTCGTGGGTCGGCATGTCGTCGGCGGCGCCGAGCGCCACCACCGTGCCGTGGCCCACGAGTTCGCACATCGAGGCGAGGAACAGGGTGCGCCCACCGTCTCCCGCCCCGGTCTCGACGATCACGTCCGGGCGAACGCGCTCGATGATCTCCTGGTAGGCGAGCAGATCCGTCGGCGCGTCGCCGATCGCTCGACCCAACCACGAGGTGTTCCGCCACGGAAGGCTCAACCACGCGGCCTCGGTGAACGCCGCCGCGAGGTCGTCGGCAACCGGCGCCGGCGCCTCGGGAAGCCCGCGCTCGCCGGAGACGTTCACGAACGCTCTCGGTTCGAGCCGGCGCGGTTTGGTGCGGCGCGCCGCGTCGGTCGGCAGCCGCCCGACGAAGTGCAACGGCTTCCCCGGACCCTTGAAGGCGCGGCCGCGGAGCTCGGCGAACTGCTCGGCATAGCCGTGCACGCGTGTGCGGCGAATCGCCGGATCGATCTGGTTCGTGGTCGTGCCGCCGTGGATCTGATGGAACGAGCCCTCACCGATCATGGAACACACGGTGACGTCCGGTGATCCGCCGAGGCGTTCGTACAGCTCGAGGTTGGAGTAGGACCCGCCCGGCTCGTCGAAGCCCTCGTCGAGTCCGCCCACCTGCTGGAGCTGGGCGCGCGACACGACCAGACAGTTGCTCTCCCACACGCCGTCGAACCAGTCCCGATCACCGACGAACGATCCGATCTCGAACAGGCGGTAGCCGGCGCGGGGCCACTTGATCTTCTCGAAGAGCTCGTCCTCGTACGCCTGGTCGTAACCGTCGTCCATCGCGTCGCCCTGCTGGCCCGGCCCGACATAGAACTGCTGGGTGGCGACGATGGCGGGCGCATGATTGCGCATCGCCATGGACGCGAAGTGGTAGACGCCCGGGGTGAGGACGTGGGCACCGTCGATCATGATCGCGACGTTCTCGCCGCTGCACTCGCCGATCGCCTTGTTGAGCGCGAACACCGGTGACGGCTTCGCGTCGTCACCCATGTCGATCAGGCGGAACTCCGGTCCGAAGCTCTCGACGAACGACGCGTCGAGGCGCTGGTCGGGCGACGAGCCGTTGTCGATCGCGATGACCTCGAAGCGGAGATCGTCGATGTTCTCCTGGTACGAGCGCGACAGCGACCGGAGTGTTCGTTCGGCCTCGCGAGCCATGTTGTGGAACACAACGACGACACTGAGATCGAGCTCGCCCGTCGCCGCTGGTCGAGCGAGCGGAGCGCCACCGAACCCGGCCGCCGCGGCAACGGCCGCCGCCTTGCCGGTGGTGGATCCGTCTCCCGTGGACTTGACCCAGGAGACGGTCAGGTCGTCGTGGCGTTCGAGCGGTGACTGGATGCCGTGCTCGCGGTGGAACCCTTCGATGCCGGCGCGCAGGCCGTCGTCGCCCGACTCGTCCACGACCACGACGCCGCCGACCGCGACACGGTCGTAGAGGAGGGTGAGCGCGTCGAGTGACTCAGCTCCCGCCTGGCCGACCCGCAGCAGGGCGATCTCCTCGACCGGCGCGTCAGGCAGCACCGACGCCGACGGGCCCGTCAGGAACGACACCCGGTCATCGAGCAGGTCGAACGAGTGGAACCCGTCGCGGACCATGTTGAGATCCGCCTGGAAGCCGGCGACGCCACGCTTCGGCATCGTCGGGCTGGTCTCCGATCCCGGCGTCGACCGGAACCGATCAGCCACCCAGACCTGCCGGTCGTCGAGCTCGTGACCCTCGAGGTACGCCCGCAGGAAGATGGCGCCGCCGCCACGACCCGTGCCGCATTCGACGAGGTCACCCGGCACGGCGTTGACCCGGACATGGTCGAGCAATGACTCGAGATGGTCCAGCCGACTCCGCCCCATGGCGGTGAGCGGCAGAAACGACGACGCGGCAGCCCCGTCCGGGCCGGACTCGCCCGAACGGGCGCGCACGAGCGCGTTCATCGCCGGCTTGTCGTAGCGCGCGGGATCGCGCAGGGCCGCCACATCGACCGGCGTGTCGGTGCCGATGCGCTCGGCGAGGTGGGCGAGGCGGGCCTCGTTCTCGAGATAGTGCTCGTTGAGCAGCGCCGTCTTGACGACGCCGAGGTATCGAGCGGTGGCGCGGGCCTGGTACTGCTCGCGCTGGAAGAAGACGTTGTGCTGGAAGAGCATCGCCTTCAGCCGGATGTCCTCCGCGACCTCGAGGAGTTCCAGACGCGTGTCGGACGACTCGAGGCGATCGAACGCCGCAGCCAACTCCGGCTCGGCGGCCAGGCGCTCCTCCTCCACGACGAACGCGAGCCCGAAGTAGAAGGGAAGGGTCACGACCCGCAGCGGCTTGGGGTACTCCTCGACGAAGTCGTCGACACCGGTCATCACACCATTGCGTTCGCCACCCTCCTCGAGCGCGTTCGCCATCGTCGGGTTGAGCCCACCCTTCTTGGCGAGCGCCTTCTGGCCGGGCCGCATGCCGAGATGGTCGTAGGGCTGACGCCGTTCCTCCGGAACGTTCGACGGGTCGTAGTAGAGGTCGCGCCGGCCATAGGGCCAGCAGACGTCGTGGAGGATCATGACCGGCATCGGCACGCCCGCCCGTGTCGCGCTCGCGGCGAGCATGCTGCACTCGTTGTAGACGGTCCACCAGTTGTGGTCCCCGTCGATGAGCGCGGCGTCCATCGGTTCGAGGTCGGGAAGGACGTCGAGGCTCAACGCCTCGTGGAACACGTACTGGCCCGGAAACGCCCGCTCGTGCTCACCCGGGTCGAAGTCGGGCACCGGATCGATGACGTGGAGCACCGCTTCCGGGCCGAGGTGTTCGAGAATCTGAACAGTGTTCTCGCCGCGGAGGGCACCGATCTCGACGACCTTGCGGGCACCGGCGGCGCGCAGCACAGGCGCGATGGCTACATCCCAGAGGGGAAACATGGGACCGAGAGTAGCCCAGTGCCGGCCGCCCGGATTCGGGCCATTCGGGCCATTTCTGGGCCTTGTTTCTCGTCGGTATAGTGGGCGACTGACATCGGGAGGATCGATGGCCTACGTGATGGTGCCCGTACCGGAAGAGTACGTGGAAGATGTCATGAACTACATGCTCAAGGCGATGGCGCGCGCCTCGCAGGAGCAATGGGACCAGGAGAAGGTCACAGAGCTGTTCGCCGAGGTGGACGAGCTCTCGAAGGCGCTGCTCGCCCATGTCGCACGCGCCATCGTCGAGGGCCGGGAGGTCTACGAGACCAACGCCGCCCAGGCGGTGCAGCTCAGCCAGCGCGAGACGGCCGCGATCGTCCGCGAGTTGAACGAGCTCGCCCGTGAGGCGAACCGTCCATCCATGATCTTCCGCCGCCCGACGGTCGAAGTGCTCCCCAACGGTCGCACGATGGATCGTTTCGCGATCGTCATCGAGGAGGACCTCGCGCCGCTCGTGCTCGAGGCCGAGAAGGCCGACCTGGCCGCCAATCCGCTGCCGGGCTCCGCCGGATGACCGACGCCGCGACTGCGGCGGCCACCCCGATGGTCGAGAAGCCCGCACTCGAGGTCGACAACCTCTCGGTGCGCTATCGCGTCCGCCGCGGCAGCGCCGGCGTCGTCGTCGATCTCGCGAAACTCCTGACCGGCCGACGCACGCCCGACCGCGTCGTCAACGCCGTCAAGAACGTCACCTTCGAGGTGCCGAAGGGTGAGACGCTCGCCATCGTGGGTCGCAACGGTGCCGGCAAGTCCACCCTGCTCCGGGCCCTCTCGGGCGCGCTGCCGCCCGCGGAGGGGCGAATCACCGTGCGGGGCCGCGTCTCGCTGCTCGCGCTCGGGATCGGCATGAACCCGAAGCTCTCGGGTCGCGACAACATCCGCCTGGGCGGGTTGGCGGTCGGCCTGGACGAAGAACGTCTCGACGACCTCGCCCCGGAGATCGCGGAGTTCGCCCAACTCGGCGAGTACCTCGACTATCCGATGGACACCTACTCGGCGGGGATGCGCGCCCGGCTCGGGTTCGCCGTCGCGGCGAATCTCGATCCGGAGATCCTGCTCATCGACGAGGCGCTCGGCGGTGGCGACGCCGGGTTCACCGAGCGTGCCCGCGTGAAGCTCGCCGAGCTGATGGCCGACCACCGAACGATCATCCTCGTGACCCACGGCCTGAGTTCGGTTCGATCCATGGCCACCAGCGCCCTCTGGATGCACCAGGGAGAGGTTGCCCAAGAAGGCGACCCCGAGGACATCATCGCCGCGTACATGCGCTACTGCCGGCTCGAAGACCTCGAGCTTCCGGACGAGAACTGATCATGAGCACGACCGACAACGTCGCCGACGCAGACGACGAGCCGACGCCACTCGGGGCGAGCGAGACCGAGGAGCTCACCCGGTCGGCCCGCAAGTCGCAGCGGGCATCCCGACGCGCCGCGAAGCAGGACCGCAAGACCCGAATGGTGGAGGACGACGACGAGATCGTCTTCGTCTACGAGCCCTACACCCGCTACGTCCCGCCCTTACGGCCCTATCTGCGCGAGCTGTGGCGCCGCCGGGCGTTCGCGCAGGAGATGGCGAGAGCGAAGGTCCGCGGGAAACGTTCGGGCAGCGCGCTCGGCGGCGTGTGGTCACTGCTCGACCCGATGTTCATGGTCGGCATCTACTACTTCCTCTTCACCGTCATCCGGGAGGGGGCGCGCCCGGCGACCTTCGTGCCGATGCTCATCTCCGGCATCCTCCACTTCCAGCTCACGTCCAGCGCGCTGAACGAGGGCGGTTCGTCCGTCGCCGGATCGACGAACCTGATGCTCAACTCGACGTTCCCGCGGATGCTGCTGCCGCTGTCGACGATCTATGCCGGCATCGTCGGGTTCCTCCCGTCGATCGTGATCATCTTCGGTGCCCTCGTGCTGTTGGACGTCGATCTCAGCGTCCACCTCTTCTGGTGGTTCCCGATCTTCGCGCTCCAGATGTTCATCTCGCTCGGACTGGCGCTGATCATCTCGACCGCGGTTGTCTTCTTCGCCGACATCAAGAACATCCTGACCTACATCACCCGGATCATCTTCTTCACGTCACCGGTGATCTACCCGGCCGAGTTCCTCTCGACGGAAATCATCAACGCGATCCGTTGGTCACCGTTCTTCGGGGTCTTCTTCAACTACCAGCGGATCATCAACGCCACGCGACCCGACTGGGGAATGATGACGATCTCGATCGGCTGGGCCATCGGCAGCGTGCTCGTCGGAGCCTGGCTCTTCCTGCGCTACGAGCGGGAGTTCGCCTCCCACGGCTGAGTCCGAAGCGGCCGCTCAGACTCGGGGCGGCTGCTTGCTCTTGTTGCTGTGGGGGAACGCCTGCCGCGGCTCGGGC
>BQJV01000216.1 GCA_021604885.1 Acidimicrobiales bacterium | reverse complement strand
CGCGACCTCGCGGACCATGTGACCAACCTGCGCTATTCCGACGGTGACGACGCGGTGCCCCACGCCCTCGCCGCGCAGGATGCCGCGGCGATCATCGTGGATCGCTGTCGCACCATCGTCGGCACGCCCCGTGTCGTGCGGGAGGCGCTGGACCCGCGATCCCTGCTCGGGCCGCCGCCGCCCAGCGCGCTCGCCCGCTAGACCGACAGTCCGCAGCCGGCGATTCGGTCGAGCGGCCTATTCGTCGGGCTCGTCGGGCCGCTGGAAGCGCTCGCGCATCTTGTTGCCGGCGCCGCCCATCGCATCACGCAGGCCCGCGCCCCGGAAGTTCTCCGTCATCTGCTCGAGCCCGGCCCGACCCAGCTTGCGTGCGTTGTTCTCGAACCAGAGCAGGCTCCCCAGCATCAGCAGGAATCCGCCGAAGGCGAGCACGAAGGATGTCGCCAACAGAACGACCATGAGCACCGCTCCGGCGAGGAACCCGGCCGTGGCCCACTTCAGGTTGCGGAACGCGTGCGTGTAGATGGTGGTCTGCGCCACTTCGCGCGCGAGCGCGGGATCGGATTCGTAGAGATGGTCCTCGATCTCACTGAGGATTCTCTGTTCGTCCTCGGAAAGCGGCACCGATCTCCTCCAGCCCGGGTGTCGTGCCCTCCAGTCTCGCACAGCGCCCATGACTCGACAACGCGCCCGGCGTCGAATCGCGCGGCCGTTTCAGGCTTCGTCGGGACCCCACTGCTGCTGTCCGACCTCGAATCGGCGAATGCCGTCGCCCGGCCGGGAGAGTGCGGCGGGGCCGATCGCGCTCGACCCGAAACGATCCCGGATGTCGTCGATCACCGCATCGGCGTCGCTCCACGCCGGCCCGGTCACCTCGTCGAGGGTGAGCTGACGTACCGAACCGTCGACGAGCTGGGACAACGACACGCCGAACAGCCGGATACCGGGCGTCGGATCCAGTCTCGCCAGCATCGTCTCGGCCTCCAGCGCGATCGCGCGTCCACCGTCGATCGGCTCGGGCACGGTGATCGATCGCGTGATCGTGGTGAAGTCGCCGAAGCGGACCTTGATCGTCACGGTCCGGCCCAGCACCGACCGGTTGCGGAGGCGGGCCGCGACGGCGTCGGCCATACGGATCAGATGGGGTCGGACATCATCGAGCGTGCTCAGGTCCCGCGCGAACGTCTCCTCGTGACCGATGGACTTGAGTTCCTGGTCCACCTCCACCGGACGATCGTCGCGCCCGTTCGACAGCGAATGGAGATGCAGACCCACCGCCTTCCCCAGCGCGGACTCGAGCCGGGCACGCGGCTGCGCGGCCAGATCGCCGATCGTCTCCACGCCGATCCCCGACAATTTCCGCGCCGTTGCCGGACCCACGCCCCAGAGCTCCCGGACCGGCTTCGGATGCAGGAACTCGAGCTCCGTACCCGCCTCGACGACGTGCACCCCCGATCCGAACACGGGTCCCCGCTCGGAGGGCGACGGCTTCGCCTCCTCGGTCGCGAGCTTGGCGAGGAACTTGTTGGTCGCCACGCCGACCGAGCACGTGAGGCGCTGCTCGCGCAGGATCGCCGCCCGGACCTCGGCGGCGATCTCCGGCGCACGGTCCGTCCCGTGGAGCGCGCCGCGTACGTCGAGGAACGCTTCGTCGAGCGACAGCGGCTCCACCAGCGGGGTCACGTTCTTCATGATCGCCATGATCTCCTCGCTGACCTCGCCGTAGTGGGCGTGGTCGCCGGGAAGGAACACGGCGTGCGGACACATCCGGCGGGCCCGCGTGGACGGCATGGCCGAGTGGATCCCGTAGAGCCGGGCCTCGTAGCTGGCCGCGGCGACGACGCCTCGGTCACCGGTGCCGCCCACGACGACGGGCTGCCCCCGGAGCTCGGGACGACGCCGCAGCTCGACGGACGCGAAGAACGCATCCATGTCGACGTGGAGGAAACCGAGGGTGCCGTCGGGCGGACGGCCCGAGCTGCTCATTCGCGGATGCGGTGGGCGGTCATCTCGGCCGGGTTGCGGCCCATCGCCCGATAGCCGTAGTGACGGACGTCGGACCAGGGTCCCGCGAGCCATTCACGCATCGGTTCGGCCACCCACATCGGCGCGGTCTCGAGGCGGACGTCGATCGTCGCCGAGTCGAGGAAGTGGGCTTCCACGACGATGCCGTCCGGGTCGTCGACAGTGAGTGAGCCCTCGAAACCGTCGGCGAGATGGACCTCCACCTCGAGATGCATCTCGAGATCGACGAACGCCACGGTGGTGGTCCAACACAGCCGCTGCCACGTGGCGATGTCGAGCCCGGTCTCCTCCTGCACCTCTCGGGTGAGCGCGTACAGGCAGGTCTCACCCTCGTCCACCACCCCGCCGGGCGTACTCCAGTCGACGCGTCCGTCGCGGCGACGGTTCGCCACGAGCAGGGTGTCCGACCCGTGCGTGACCAGCCCTCCGGCGACCTTCCAATGACGCATGCGGCCAGCATGCCAGCCGGCCCGGGCGTCGTCAGCTACCCGGGTTCTCTTCGACCGCACCGCCGTTGCCGATATCCGCGATCACACCGGTGGATTCCTGAACGGCGGCGGTGCCGATGTCCGTCGCCTGATCGGTCGTGATGACCGGCGGATCGGCCGGCGGCTCCCCTTCCGCGACGAGCACGAGCGTGCCGATCGCGGTCGCGGCGATGACCACGCCGACGAGCGGCATGAGCAACTGCCGACGGATCCGACGCTGGTCCTTCTCGATCGTGGACTCGTCGTGGATCAGGCGGTGCAGTCGTGCCTCGACGTCGGCGGCCTCGAGTTCGAGGGCGGTCGACAACACCTCGACGTCGACGTCGCGCAGATGCAACGACGCACCGATCTGGAGACCACGCAGCCGATAGACGAGCGCGAGGTAGCGAGCGAGCACGGCGTCCGGCCCGGAGAGCGGGTCGACGTCGAGATCCGTGTGACTGACCGCGATCCGTCCCTCATCGAGATCGATCACGAGCTGAGCACGCGAGGGCACGAGGCCGGCGTCCTCCACGCCGTAGATCCGCACAAGCGTGTTCAGGGTTCCTTCGTCGAGATCCCGGCGGCCGTGCTCGATGTCGTCGAGCTCCACGACCGAGAGCTCGGTGCCCTCGATCAGATCGCCGAGCTCGAGACCGGCGGCGACGCGGGCCTCACGAAGGAGCCCGCCGAGGCGGCGCGGCGGCACGAGCGTGGTGGTCGAGGACATACCCCGAACCATCGGCACTCAGCGGCGGAATCTGAGCACCCGATCCCGTAGCCCCCACCACGTGACCAGCACCAGAGCCTCACCGACGATGCGGCTCGACATCTTCGATTCGCCCCGCTCACGATCGCCGAACTTGATCGGCACCTCGGCGATCGAACCCCCGGTCTGGAGGACACGGTGCGCCATCTCGATCTGAAAGCCGTAGCCGTCGGCCCGCACGGTCTGGAAGTCGATCTCGGCCAGGGCCGGCGCGGCGTAGGCCCGGTAGCCGCTCGTCGCGTCGCGCACGTCGAAGCCGAGGATGCGAGCGGCGTAGCGGTTCCCCCACTTCGACAGCGCCCGCCGGTGCCAGGTCCAGTCGGGAATCGAGCCGCCGGGCACGTAGCGGCTGCCGATGACGAGGTCGGCCCCGTCCTCGACGCCCGCGAGCAGTGATGGCAGCGCCGCCGGGTCGTGTTGCAGGTCGCTGTCCATCTCGACGAGCACGTCGAAGCCGTTGAGCAGGCCGTGACGGAAACCGTCGCGATAGGCGGATCCGAGACCGGATTTGGCCGGGCGACGCATCACCTCGACGTCGCCGATCTCCGAGCCGACCGACTCTGCAAGGTCGGCGGTGCCATCGGGCGAGCCGTCGTCGACGACGAGCACACTCGCCTTCGGGCACGCGTCGCGGAGACGACGAAGCACCTCCTCGATGTTCGTCGCCTCGTTGTAGGTCGGAATCACGACGAGAGCTCGCACTGGCGGGCCACTCTAGGGGCAAGCCCGGCACGCTCACGTCCTTCGCCGATCGGTAGAGTCGCGACCGTGATGTCCGACGCCTCCAGCTCCCCGTCGGGCGGTCCGCCGACGGCGGCACCGCCACTGCTCGCCCGGATCCTCGCGGTGCTCGCGATCGTCGTCGGTGGCCTGTGCGGCGGCCTGATCGGATTCGCCGTCACCGACATCTCGTGCACCGACGGATGCACCGGGGCGGCGAGTGTCGTCGGCCTCGCCAGCGCGATCGGTTGCGCGGTCGGCGTCGCCATCGTGGCGGTTCTCGCGCTGCGGGCGATGGCCGAATGGAACGCCAAGGAGACCATCGAACGCGCCCACCGCGAATCCGACGACGGATGAGCACGGCCCTGTCGGAGCTGCTCGCGATCGCCGACGACGCGATCGACGCCGTGCTGCCCCGCCTCCGTGAGGCGCGACGCGAGCTCGACCTCGGCGTGGAGACGAAGTCGACCGCAACGGATCTCGTGACGGCGTTCGACCGTTGGAGCGAGGAATCGATCGTGTCTTGCATCACCGCGGCCCGCCCCGACGACGGGTTCATCGGCGAGGAGGGCGCCTCCGTCGCGGGGACGACCGGCGTCGTCTGGCTCATCGACCCGATCGACGGCACCACGAACTTCGTCTACGACCTGCCCGGCAGCTCGGTGTCCATCGGCGCGTCCGTCGACGGCTCGGCCGCCATCGGCGCGGTGCACGATCTGGTGCGGGACGAACGCTTCCGAGCCACGCGTGGCGCAGGCGCCACATTGGACGCGGAACCCATCGCGGTGAGCGCGAAGAAGGAGCTCGCCACCGCGTTGGTGGCCACCGGCTTCGCCTACGACGCCGATCGGCGACGCGCGCAGGCCATCGCACTCGTGGACGTGCTGCCGGCCGTGCGCGACATCCGCCGGATGGGTGGCGCGGCCGTCGACCTCTGCTCGCTCGCGTGCGGCCGGGTCGACGGCTACTACGAGCGGGGTCTGAGCCCGTGGGACTCCGCGGCCGGTGCTCTGATCGCCTCGGAAGCCGGCGCGGTGTTCGACGACCGGACCGACGTCGGAGGGGCGCTCGCCGGCGCAACACCGGCCATCGCGGACGAGTTCTTCGCCCTCCTCGACGACGCCGGGATACACGACGCCTGAGCCAGATTGTCCGGGTGGTCCCCGCGACCGGCTGGAATCTGGCAGCATCGCCTCCGTGGGAAGTCGCATTCTGACCGTTGAGGACGATGAACGGATCCGGACGTCCGTTCGTCTCGCCCTGGAAGACGAGGGCTACGACGTCGTCGAGGCCGAGTCGGGCGAGGACGCGCTGCTGTCGTTCGGACAGGATCCGGCGGATGTCGTCCTCATCGACATCATGCTCCCGGGCATGGACGGTTTCGAGGTCTGCCGTGCGATCCGCAAGATCAGCGATGTCCCGATCGTGATGGTCACCGCCCGCGCCGACACCCACGATGTGGTCGCCGGCCTCGAAGCGGGCGCGGACGACTATCTGACGAAGCCGCACGCCCCGAAGGAACTGTCCGCTCGTATCCGGGCGCTGCTGCGGCGGGTGCGCTCGGCGGACACCGGCACCCATCAGATGGTGTTCGGCGAACTGGAGATCATTCCCGACGAGGGCGTCGTCCGAGTCGGCGACGACGAGGTCCACCTGACCAAGACCGAGTTCCGACTCCTCGTGGAGCTCGCATCCAACGCCGGTCGCGTGTTCAGCCGTGAAGTGCTCCTCGAGCGGGTCTGGGGCTACGGCTACTTCGGTGACGGGCGTCTGGTCGACGTCCACATCCGGCGCCTGCGCACGAAGATCGAGCCCGACCCGGCGAACCCGCGTCACGTCGTCACCGTTCGGGGCCTGGGCTACAAGCTGCAGGCCTGACCGCCGTGCGGTCGCGATGGGAACGTCTCGGCCTTCGGGCCCGCGTCACCTTCATCTTCGCGTTGGGGGGTCTCCTGCTGTCGATCGTCCTGAGCCTCGTGACCCTTACCTTCACCCGCCAGAACCTCGTCGATCAGCGCGAGAG
>BQJV01000215.1 GCA_021604885.1 Acidimicrobiales bacterium | reverse complement strand
CCGCCGGCCACGCTCGCGGCAAGATCGTGATCGACACCACGACCGGGTAGAACGACGGTGTGACCGAGCACCTGGCCACCTACGGCACGCTCATGCCGGGCGAGGACAACCACTGGGTCGTTCGCCCGATCCGTGGGGAGTGGGGTGCGGGCACGGTGGCCGGTTGGACGTACCCGATCGGCTTCGGTCCGGCCGAGGGGTACCCGGGCTTCACCGCTGATCCCGCCGCGCCGCCGGTACCGATCGCCGTGCTCACGTGCGACGCGGGTGTGCTCGACAAGCACTGGCGCGAGATCGACGACTTCGAGGGATCCGGTTACCGCCGTCTCGAGGTCGACGTCACCCTCGAGACAGGCACCGTCGTGCGAGCCTGGATCTACGAGACGGACCCCGAAGCCGAATGAGCGGGCCGGAGTCCCACGGATCCGGGGCGAGCCTCGCCAAGACCATCACCGCGCCGCTGCTGCTCCTGCTCGTGGTCGGCGACATCCTGGGGGCGGGCATCTACATCCTGGTCGGCGAAGTCGCCGGCGAGCTCGACGGCGCCGCATGGCTCGGGTTCACGCTGGCGTTCGCGATCGCAGCCGCCTCCGCCGCGTCCTACGCCGAGCTGGTGACACGGTTCCCCGGGTCGGCCGGCTCGGCGCTCTACGCCAACGAGGCCTTCGGCCGCCGAGGGCTGACCTTCGTCGTCGGCATGGCCGTGATGCTGAGTTCGTTGGCGACAGCGGCAACCACAACCCGCGCCTTCGCCGGTGACTATCTCGCCGAGTTCGTCGACCTGCCGGTTGTCGCGGTCTCCCTCGGGCTGCTCGCCGTGCTCACCGTCGTGAGCATCCGCGGGATCGAGCTGTCCGCCAAGGTGAACGTGGGAATGACCCTCGTCGAGATCGGCGGACTCGTTCTCGTCCTGGTGATCGGCGGGGCGGCCATCGTCGACGGCGGCGGGGACGCCGGCAGGATCACGGACTTCAGCTCCGTCGGTCCCGACGCACTGCTCACCGCGACCGCTCTGGCGTTCTTCGCGTTCCTCGGCTTCGAGGATGCCGTCCACCTCTCCGAGGAGGTGCCCGACGTTCGCCGGGTGTTCCCCCGCGTGCTCTTCGGCGCCGTCGTGATCGCGTCGGTGCTCTACCTGGCCGTCGTTCTCGTCGCGACGACGACCGTGGATCCGGCAGTGCTCGCTGCTTCCGACGGGCCACTTCTCGAGGTCGTGTCCACCGGGCCCCTGGCCATCTCGACGCGCTGGTTCGCGCTCGTGGCGCTGGTGGCCGTCACCAACACGTCGCTGTTCGCACTCGTCGCCGCCTCGCGCCTCGTCTACGGCATGGCGACGGACGGCAGTCTGCCCCGTCCCCTCGCCCGTGTTCATTCGTCGTGGCGGACGCCGGTCACCGCGTCGCTGCTCGTCGCGGCGCTGGCCGCAGTCCTCGCGACCACCGGCGCCGTGGAGGATCTCGCCACCGCGGCCGTCACATTGCTGCTGAGCGTGCTCGTCGGCGTCAACGCGGCCGCGGCGACGACGCGCAGCCGCCCGGAGGCCGAGGCCGCCTACCGCGCCCCGCGCGTGGTCGCCCCCGCCGCCGCGCTGGCCGCTGCCACATTACTGACCCACCAACTGGCCACGAGCAGCGCCGCCGAGTGGCTTCGCCTCGGCGCGCTCATGCTGATCGTGGCCCTCGCCTGGCTCGCCACGAAGGCCCGCCCACGCGCTTCAACTGGGGTCTGACCCCAGTTGTAGCGGTCAGACGATGTTGCCCTCGCGCCCTTCCCAATACGGGTCCTTGAGACGGCGCTTGTAGAGCTTGCCGTTCGGATCGCGGGGCATCTCGGTGGTGTAGTCGACCGAGTGGGGCAGCTTCTGCTTGGCGACCTGGCCCCGCAGCCAGTCCATGATCGTGGCCGTCGTCTCCTCCGTGGGCTCCCAGCCCTCACGCAGCTCGACGACAGCCTTGATCTCCTCGCCCATGTCCTCGTTGGGGATGCCGAAGACCGCGACGTCGCCGACCGCCTCGTGTTGCACCATCGCGCCCTCGATCTCGGCGGGATAGATGTTCACACCGCCGGCGATGATCATGTCGTTGGCCCGGTCGTTGAGGAACAGGTAGCCGTCGTCATCGAGATAGCCGATGTCGCCGACGGTGAAGAACCCGCGCAGCCGTGACTTCTCGGTCTTGTCCTTGTCGCCCTTGTACTCGAAGGCGTTGCCCGGCATCTTCATGTAGACGGTGCCGGACTCGAACGTCGGTACGTCGTTGCCGTCCTCGTCCACACAGATGACCTCGGCGCCGGGCCACGGCGCGCCCACGGTGCCGGGCTTCTTCATCCAGTCCTCGGGGCCGACGACGGTGCCGCCGCCCTCGGTCGCCGCGTAGTACTCCCAGATCGAGTCGCCCCACCACTCGATCATCTTCTTCTTCGTCTCGACCGGACACGGCGCCGCGGCGTGCACCATCCGGCGCAGCGAGGACACGTCGTACTTCGCCCGCACCTCCTCTGGGAGCTGCAGGAGGCGGTTGAACATGGTCGGCACCATGTGCGAGTGGGTCACCTTGCAGCGCTCGATCCGTTCGAGCAGGCCCTCCGGCGTCCAGCGATCCATGAGGACGACGGTGTGCCCCATGTGCAGGCTCATCGTGGTCCAGTTGTTGACAGCGGTGTGATACGTCGGCGCCTGGGTGATCTGCACATTGTCGTCGTGCGGCATCGTCCCGAACAGCATCAGGAACATGCCCGATCCGGCCGCGGTCTCGTCCACGTCACCCTCGGGCAGCCCTCGCCGAACGCCCTTCGGACGGCCCGTGGTCCCCGACGTGTAGAACATGTAGCTGCCCGGACTCAGGTCGTCGGGCCGCTCCCCCGACTGCCCGTCGATCAGATCGGCGAACGGTCGGAACCCCTTCACGTCGCCGACGCAGAACCGGTTGGCCTCCGGCGTCACACAGTCCTCGAGCACCCGCTCGGCCTCGTCGGCGAACCGCTCGCTGACGATCAACGCCTTGGTCTCGGAGTCGTTGACGATGTAGCTGATCTCCGGTCCCACCAGATGCCAGTTCACCGTCGTGACGTAGAAGCCGCCCTGGAACGCGGCGAGGCACACCGCAACCTGCTCGAAGCTGTTCGGCAGCACGGTGGTGACCTGATCGCCGCGCTGCAGCCCCGCCGCCCGGAGCCCGTGCACGATCTTGTTGGTGAGCGCGGCGAGTTCGCCGTACGTCATCTCGTTGTAGTCGGGGTCGATCAGGGCGAGATGGTCGGGATCCGCCTCGGCGATCTTCCAGAATCCGGTGACGTCGGTGTTGGCCATGGCGCAGATGATCCGCGTTCAAATCGCCCGACGCCAATCGGGCGACCCAATCGATCCGCGTCCCACCCCTGCGATCCGCGTTGGGTTGTGGTCGAGATACGACCACAACTGGGTTAAGAAGCCCGGAGGGTGGGGGGGATGAGGTCGCCGTGGGCGGTGATGAGCTCGTCGACGAGGGATTCGATCTGGTCGAGGTCGAGCTCGGCGGCGGTGTGGGGGTCGAGCATCGCGGCGTGGACGACATGGTCGCGGCGGCCCTCGAGCACGGCTTCGACGGTGAGCGACTGCACGTTGATGTTCGTCTGCATCATCGCGGCGAGCTGGGGCGGCAGGGTGCCGACCGGGGTCGGCTGCACGCCATCCGCGTCGACGACGCACGGCACCTCGACGCAACAGCCGGCGGGAAGGTTGTCGATCAGACCGTCGTTCGGGACGTTGCCGTAGATCACCCGTGGCTCGCCGGTCTCCATCGAGTGGATGATCTCCGAGCCGTACTCCGCCGAACGCCGCACCCGGAACGGCCGGTCCGGGTCCTCGAGCTTGGCCCGCTGGTTCTCCCAGCCCTCGATCTGGCGCTCGCAGCGGCGGGGGTACTCGTCGAGCGGCACGCCGAAGCGTTCGATCAGGTCCTTGCGCCCGTCCTTGATGAACCAGGGGACGTACTCGGCGAAGTGCTCGCTCGACTCGGTGACGAAGTAGCCGAGCCGCTTGTACATCTCGTAGCGCACCGCGTCCGGCAGCGGCCAGGCGCCGCCGCCGTCGGAGCGGCCCGGGTCGCCCCGGTCCGGCGCGGGCTCGTCGACGCGGGCCCGCAGCGCCGGATACAGATCGGTGCGACTGCCGTCGGCCAGTTCGCGCTCGAACTCGAGGTAGAAGGCCATGTGGTTGATGCCGGCGCAGCGGTAGCGCACCTCGTCCACCGGCACGTCGAGGTCACCGGCGAGCTGCTCGGCCGTGTGCTGCACCGAGTGACACAGCCCCACTGTGTCGATCGTCGTGGCCCGGTCGACCGCCCAGCACAGCATCGCCATCGGGTTGACGTAGTTCAGCAGGAGCGCGTCGCCGCAGACCTCCTCCATGTCCCGACAGACATCGAGCAGGACCGGGATGGTGCGCAGCCCCCGCATGATGCCGCCGATGCCGAGCGTGTCGCCGATCGTCTGGTGCAGCCCGTAGCGCTTCGGGATCTCGAAGTCCGTCACCGTCGCCGGCTCGTAGCCGCCGACCTGGAACATCGTGATCACATGATCCGCGTCCGCCAGCGCCGCTCGTCGATCCGTCGTGGCCTCGATGCGCGGCGAGATGTCGAGCGTGGCGCCGATCCGGTGGGCGACGAGCTCGCTCGTGGCCAAACGCTCGCCGTCGATGTCGTGTAGCGAGATCGTTGCGTCGGCCAGCTCGGGGAACGAGAGGATGTCGCCCATCAGGTTCCGGGCGAACACGGTCGATCCCGCGCCGACCAGTGCGATCTTCGTCATGCCAGAGTCTCCACCGAGGCACCGGCTGCAGCAACGCCGGGCCAGAGACGTGGTGCGTCGCCCGACCAGGTCTCGTACCCGTCGGCCACGTGGCGCACGAACGCGTCGACGTCCTCGGACCGGACGAGCGCCACCGCGCATCCGGCGAACCCGCCGCCCGTCATCCGCGCGCCCAGGCAACCCGGGCCACCACGGGCGATGTCGACGATCCGGTCGAGCGCTGGGCTCGACACCTCGTAGCGATCGCGCAGGCTGTCGTGTGACTCGTTCATCAACGCCCCGAACGCCACGGCCTCACCCGACCCCAGCGCCTCGGCCGCCGCCAGCGTGCGTTCGTTCTCACTGACGACATGGGCCGCCCGCCGCCACTCCAGGGGATGCTTCGTCTCGAGCGGCGCGAGGTCCGCCACGTCGGCGATGTCGCGGAGGGCGTCGACGCCGAGGAGGTCGGCCGCTCGCAGACACGTCGCCGCGCGAGCGGCGAACTCGCTGTCCACGAGCTCTCGGCGCGTCATCGTGTCCATCACGACCACCGTCGTGTTCGGCGGGACGGGAAGTGAGGTCGTCGCCAACGACCGGCAATCGATCAGGCTGGCCGAGCCGGCCGACGCGGTGGCGGAGATCAACTGGTCCATGATGCCCGTCGGCACCCCGAGCAACCGCGTCTCCACCTCCTGCCCGAAGCGGGCGATCGCCACACCGTCCACCGCGGCGCCGGCCTGCGCCGCGATTGCGAGCCCGGTCGCCACCTCCACGGCGGCGGATGACGACAAGCTCGCGCCCGTCGGGATGTCCGTCGCGATCGCGCCCCGCCAGGCAGGGGCCTCGATGCCGGCCTCCCGCATCACGTCGCGCATGGCCTGGATGTAGACGGCCCAGTCCGGCACGTCCCCGTCGATCTCGAATCGGCCGAAGCCTTCGGACCGGATCTCGCCCGCTGTGCCGCCCGGCGCCTCGCTCACGGCGATCACCGTGTCGAACGGCAGGGCCATCGGGAGGACGAAGCCGTCGTTGTAGTCCGTGTGTTCGCCGATCAGGTTGACCCGGCCGGGCGCCCGCACGATCGTTTCGGGCTCGCCCCACGCCTCACGGTGCGCGGCGATCGCCCGGGCGCGCGCGTCGCCCCCGTCAGTCGACACAGGTGGAACCGCCGTCGACCACCAGCTGGGTCCCGGTGATGTACGACGCGTCGTCGGAGAGCAGGAACCGCACCGCACCGGCGACCTCTTCGGGTCGGCCGAGCCGGCCCATCGGCTGACCGTCGGTGTACACCTCGGTGAGCCCGTCACCCTGCGGAAGCAGCGGTGTGTCGATGTAGCCGGGGCA
>BQJV01000214.1 GCA_021604885.1 Acidimicrobiales bacterium | reverse complement strand
GTCGGCGGCTGCGCGCCGGGCTCGCCGCCCGCGTCCGTCTGCTCTTCGACGAGACGAAGGGCGACCTGCGTCACGAGGCGGAGTGGGAGGCGATCGTGGCGCCCCTCGGCTCCGACGTCGACGGCGGCGACTTCCGACCCGTCGACTACGACGACCGGGATCTGCGATCGACACCGCCCGACGGCGCCGTCTACGTGTTGCCCGACGGCAAGATCCACACGAAGACGTTCTTCACCAACGCGCAGCGGGCCTTGAAGGACCAGCTGTACCGCAACGAGTCGCTCACCCTGCTGCGCAACACGGAGCTGAAGCTCTACTCCCGCGTCGGCGAGACCGAGGACGAGTTCGCCGAGCGGTGTGCCCGCGCCGCCGACGACAAGGCCGACGAGGAAGCCGACGAGCTCCGCACGTCTATGGCGAAGAAGGAGGATCGCATCCGCGCCGCGATGGCCAAGGCCGAGGATCGCCTCCGCGAGCTCGAGCACGACTCGAAGGACCGGAAGCGCAACGAGGTCCTGAGCGGCGCGATCGACGTGATCGGCGGGCTGTTCGGCGGGCGGCGCTCGAGCCGATCGATCATGTCGGGCGTCCGGCGTGCCAGTTCGTCGCGGCGAACGTCGGCCAATGCGTCCGAGCGGGTCGAGACCGCGAAGAACCGCTTGGCCGAGAAGGCCGACGAGCTCGAGGACCTGGCGGAGGCACTCACGGACGCGCTCGGCGAGAGTCAGGACGCCTGGGAGGAGGCAGCCAGGGCCATCGAGTCCTACCAGGTGGGTCTCGAGAAGACCGACATCACGGTCGAGGATCTGGTCCTCGTGTGGGTACCCACCGACTGATGGGGTCGCGAACCCGCTGAACGGGTGGACAAACAGCGTTCAGCTACGACACACTGCAACACAACTGGCACACGATGGGCGCGCGAGTTCGCCACGGAGTGTGTCAAGATCGACCGGTTGGTCTCAGGCGGGACACTTCGTGGCCAACCCTCCCCCATTTCTCCGAATAGCAGTTTCAGGCGGCAGCATGGCTTTTCTCGTTGTGAGTTCGACGACCTACAGACGACTCACCCCTCAGCGTCTACGCTCGTGCACGGAGCGTGAACTCTCATGACATCAACGGAGACCCCCACCACCGAGGCAGAGATGTCGAGCCCGGTGCTCCTCTACCCCGACAGCGCCTCGTTGCCGGGCGCGCCGACGCGCCGCAACGCCCTCAACTCGACCAAGATCACGCTGGTGATCGCCGATCTGCTCGTGGTCAGCGTGGCGCTCGTCGCGGGCACCTGGATCCACGAGTTGACCAACCCGACGGACCCGACGTCCGCCGCTCAGTACATGGGCCTCGTGCTCGCCTCGCTGCCGGTCTGGCCGCTCGTGTTCACCCAGCAGCTGCTCTACCGGGCCCGCTACCTCAGTCGACGGATCGACGAGATCAACCGGGTGGTCCGCAGTGTCGCGATCGGTGTGCTCGTCACGGGCGGCATCTCGATCATCCTCAAGGTGCAGGTCGGCCGTCAGTGGATCGCCATCGTCGCCGCCCTCGTCCTCAGCCTGACCATCATCGAGCGACTGATCGCCCGCAGCCTGTTCGACCGGGCCCGCCGCAACGGCACGCTGCTTCGCCCCGTGGTGATCGCCGGGCGCAACGCCGAGGGCCAGTTCGTCCGCGAGATGCTGGAGTCCGACAGCAGCCTCGGCTACCGGTTCCACGGCTTCATCGAGGATCTGGTCGAACGGGAGCCCGGTGAATCGCCCATCGCCCTGCTCGGGAACCCGGCGAAGATCGTACGCAAGGTCAACGAGATGGGCGTCAACAGCGTCATCATCGCCGCCACCGCGATCGACGTCGGCAGCTCGAACCGACTGATCCGCTCGCTCACCGAACACGGCATCCATGTCGAGCTGTCGTCGACGCTGTGCGACATCGCCGCGCATCGTCTGACGGTGCGCCCCGTGGGCCGGGTGCCGATGATGTACGTCGAGCCGGTGCAACGGACGGGTTGGCGCCCGCGCGCCAAGCGCTTCTTCGACGCGCTGACCGCCGGCATCCTGCTGGTCCTCGCGACACCGATCGTCCTCATCGCCGGCCTGGCCGTGAAGCTCACCAGCCCCGGACCGGCCTTCTTCTCACAAGCACGTGTGGGCCGCGACGGTGAGCTGTTCCCCATGCACAAGCTGCGCACCATGGTCGTCGATGCGGAGGCCCAACTCTCCTCCGTCGAGCATCTGTCGGAGACCACCGGCCCGCTGTTCAAGATCGAGAACGATCCCCGCATCACCCCCGTCGGTCGCTGGCTACGGCGCCTCTCGATCGACGAGCTGCCCCAGCTGTTCAACGTCATCAAGGGCGAGATGAGCCTCGTCGGTCCCCGACCGGCGCTGCCCCGCGAGGTCGAGGGCTGGAACAAGGAGCTCCACAACCGGCTGCGGGTCCAGCCCGGCATCACCGGCATGTGGCAGGTCAACGGTCGCAGCGATGGCGACCACGACTCGAAGTACGCCCAGTTGGACCTCTACTACGTCGACAACTGGAGCCTGGTTACCGATCTTGCGATCGTCGCTCGTACGATCCCCGTCGTGTTGGGACGCAAGGGTCAGTACTGAACGGCAGTGCCGAACGGGTCCGTACCGGACCCACCGGCCTCGCCGCACGATTCATCCGGTCGGAGAAGGGCCGGGGCTTCGTCGCGTTCCGCCACGCGTCGTATCGCCTGATCTTCAGCGCCTTCCTCATCCAGCAGATCGGCTTCTGGATGAGCCACGTAACCCTGCAGGGCCTGGTCGAGGACCGCAGCGCTGAAGGCGACAACCTGGCGGTCACCTGGCTGTTCGTCGCCCTGTTCAGCCCCCAGCTCGTCATCGGTCCGTTCGCGGGCGTGCTCGCCGATCGGGTCGACCGCAAGCGGGTCGTGGTCGCCTGCTATCTCGGCTCGGCACTGACCGCGGCGGGTCTGGCGACGCTCACGATCGTGTCCGACGCTCCCCCGCTCGGCGCGGTCTACCTGCTCGCGTTCACGCTCGGCGCGACGTTCTCGTTCATCGGCCCCTCCGCCGGCGCGCTCACCGTGAACGCGGTGACACCGGAGGACGTGCCGAGCGCCATCTCCACCCAGGCCGCGGTGCAGAACGTCACACGCGTGGCAGGACCGATTCTCGCCGCCGCGATCATCGCGTCCGGGTCGTTCGAAGTCGGATTCGTCGGCTTCACGGCGGCGACGCTGATCGCGGCGATGCTGATGCGGCGCGTCGACGTCCCCGCGCATGACATCGTGGCCGACGACCTGGGCGTGTTCGCCCGCATGGGAGTCGGCTTCAACCACGCTCGCGAACGCCGACCGGCCGTCCTCGGCATCTCGACGGTGGGCATCGCCTCGATGTTCGGGGTGGCCCACACGGCGCTGATCCCGTCGTTCACGTCCGAGGTGTTGGGCGAGCCCGAGGGCCGGTTCGGTCTCATCGTGGCGTCGACCGGCGTCGGCGCGATCGTGGGCGCGCTGTCCGTCGGCTACAGCAAGCGGGAAGCGAGCCTCTCACGGGGCGCCGCCGCACTCGGCGCCTATGGCGTGTGCCTCACCGGGTTCGCCCTGTCGAACACGCTCGGGCTGGCGATCGCGTTCCAGGTGGTCCTCGGCTTCTGCTACTTCATGACGATGACGACCATCCAGACACTGGTGCAGCAGGTCGTGGCCGACGACATGCGGGGCCGGGTCATGTCCCTGTTCGGGATCGCCTGGGGTGGGCTGGTGTGGGTCGGGACCATCATCCTCGGCCTCATGGCCGATGCCCGGGGTCTCGACCTCGGCGAACGCACGACCCTGCTGCTCACCGCCGGCCTCCTGATGGTGTACGGCACCGTGGTGGCGCTCGTCGGCCGGGGAATGCCGACCGGTCAGGACTACGCCGACTGAACGTCGATTCTCTAGGGTGCGAGGCATGATCGACCCTCGTCCCCTCGACATCCTGGACGGCGACTTCTACGTCAACGACCCGTACTCCCGTTATGCCTGGCTTCGGGAGAACGACCCCGTCCACTGGGATGCCGTCAACGATCTGTGGGTGATCACCCGCTACGACGACATCGTCGAGATCGAGAAGAACAAGCGCGGCTTCATCAACTCCGACCCGGAGAAGGGCTACCGCCCGAACATCGGGGCCGACCAGTCGATCATCGGCTCGGACGATCCGCTGCATCTCGCTCGCCGAAACCTAGTGTCTCGGCGCTTCACGCCCCGGGCGGTACGCCGCTGGGAGGACCACGTCCTCGAGACGGTGGACAGCCTCCTCGACGCCGCACTCGCGAAGGACGACGTCGAGATCGTGGAGGAGCTGGCTGCGCCGCTCCCGGCGATGATGATCGGGCTGCTCCTCGGCTTCCCCGACGAGATGTGGCCCAAGCTCCAGCACTGGTCTGAGACGACGATCGCGCTCGGTGGTGGGCCCCGCTATCACGACGAGGCCGGCATCATCTCGGCGATGGAGTTCGGTGGCGCCGCCGCCGAGCTGTACGAGGAGAAGAAGGGCTGCCCCGCCGACGATGTGATGTCGCACTGGATCGGCGTGGAGCGCGAGACCGGTGGCGAGGTCGGCGGTGCACCGTTCGGTCTCGACCAGATCATCTCCGACTGCCTGCTCCTCCTCGATGGCGGGGCCGAGACGACCCGCACCGTCATCGCTCGGACGCTTTTGGCGCTGACGGAGCACCCGGGCGAGTGGGAGAAGCTGAAGGCCGGCGCGGACATGGAGATCGCGGTCGAGGAGTTCATCCGCTGGGTGACACCGATCCACAACTTCTGCCGTCGGGCCACGGAGGACCACGAGCTGCGGGGTACGACGATCAAGGCCGGGGACCAGGTGTTGCTGGCCTACGGCGCGGCCAACCGGGACCCGGATCACTTCGAGAGTCCCGAGACCTTCGACGTCACGCGTGACCCGAACCACCACATCTCCTTTGGGTTCGGCACCCACTTCTGCATGGGCGCGTCGCTCGCCCGGCTCGAGATCAACACGTTCTTCCAGCGCCTCGTCGACCGGGTCGACTCGTTCGAACGGTTGGCCGACCGTCCCCACGTCGAGATGCCCAACGCGTTCGTGTTCGGGCTCAAGGAAGCGCACATGTCGTTCCAGATGAAGGAGTCCTGATGTCGAGCCTCTTCGGTTACGAGGGCAAGAAGGTCGTGCTCACCGGCGGCACCACGGGTGTCGGCGCCGCCGCGGTCGAACGCATCGCCGAACTCGGGTGCACGGATCTCACCGTGCTCGACATCAAGGAGCCGACCGGACCGGCGACGCGGTTCATCCCGACCGACATGTCCGATCCCACCTCGATCGACGCCGCCGTCGAAGCGATCGGGACCGGCGTGGACGTGCTGTTCAACAACGCCGGCGTCGCCGGTGTGCATGCGACGGACTTCGTGATCCGCGTGAACTATCTCGGCGTACGCCGGCTCACGCTGGGGCTCGTGCCCGGCATGCCGCGCGGTGGCGCCATCGTGAACACGGCATCGATCGCCGGCCAGGGTTGGCCCGACAATCTGGCGAAGATTCTGGAGTTGATCGCCATCGAGGATTGGGACGAGTCGCTCGCGTGGTTGGCCGAGAACGACGAACTCGTGTCCGCCGACGCCTACGGCTTCTCGAAGCAGATCGCCCAGGTCTGGACCATGTACTCCTCGGTCCACACCGCGTCGGCCCACGGGGTTCGCACGAACTCCGTCTGCCCGGGTCCGATCGACACGCCACTCATGGACGATTTCATCAAGACCATGACCGAACAGGTCATCCAGTGGACCGTGGAACAGTCCGGCGGCACGATGCTCACCGCCGACGACATCGCCCGCGCCGTCGTGATGCTCGGCACCGATGCATCGGTCGCCATGAACGGGCACAACATGATCGCCGACCATGGGTTCAGCGCCTCCATGACCACCGGACAGGTCGACTTCAGCGGCCTCGGCTGAGTTCCGGGCTGGGCTGGCTGGGCTGGCTGGGCTGGCTGGGCTGGGGACGGGCAGCCGGTCGCCGTCGACTCGCCCGCCACGTTCTGCGACATGCGACAAGACCCGGCGGTTCGGCGATGCGGACAGGCCATCCGCTCGGATCTCCGGGTTGTCGC
>BQJV01000213.1 GCA_021604885.1 Acidimicrobiales bacterium | reverse complement strand
CGGGTGACCCTCACAACCTGGGCCGATCTGTCCGCTGACGTCGACAGCGATCGCGCCCCGGCGCTCGGGCCGATGGAGTTCGCAGGCTCGGCGGACGCATCCCGGGCCCTCGGGGCCTTCGTCGCCGAGGCGGGTGCACTCCGCGGCGGGGGAGTCGGCGGTTAGCATCGTTTCGGCCGTCACGACGGCCGAGGCGTCGATGCAGACTCAGCAACCACTCCAGCAACCCACGGTGGACAGCGGCGAGATCCCGGTGATCCGTTCGCTGCGTCGCCGCGGCTTCCGCTACCTCCACGTCATCGACGCCCTGACCATCTACGGGCTGATGGTGGGCATCACGGTCGCCCGTTTCGGGTTCTCGTGGCCCACGTATCCGCTGTCGCACTATCTGGTCGGTTTCGCGATCGCGACCGCCGTCCACATGGTCATGTACTACTTCGGGGGGCTGTACGAGTACGAGCAGCGTCTCGGCCTCCCGCCCTGGCTGCCCCGCATCGTGGCGCTGACGGCGGTCTCGGTCCTGATCTCCGCCGCGATCGGCCTCGCGACGGGTCGCTACCTGATGCCCCGGCTGAACCTCGCCGTCCTGGCCGTCACCGCGATCATCGCCGTCGCCCTGGCCCGGGCGATCTCCCGGCGGCTCCGATCCCGTCGCTACGGACACTCCCGTGTGCTGCTCGTCGGCACACCGGACGACATCACGCTCGCTCGTACCCACCTCGCCGAGTCGGGTGGCGACACCGAAGTCGTCGGCCAGACACCCAACGCCGACTCACTCCTCCACGAATGCAACCGTGTGCGCGCCACCGACGTGCTGCTCCTCAGCGGTGGCTCGCTCGACCAGATCTATCCCGATCCGTTGGACGACCTCGAACGCCGCAAGGTCGGCGTCTTCTACCGGATCTCGCCCTCCGACACGCTGCTCGGCCTCCAGCGGAGCCGCCAGATCGCCGGCATGCCGTTCGTCGCCCTCCGCACCCGGGCCGTGCCGAACTATCGCCTGCGGCTGAAGCGCGTCATGGAGCTGGTCGTCATCGTCGTCCTGGCGCCGGTCATCCTCGTGGTCGGCCTCGCGGCGGCGCTGTACGTGCGGCTGCGCGTGGGCAAGGGCGTGCTGTATCGGCAGGAGCGGGTCGGTCGCGGCGGTGAGCCGTTCACGATGGTGAAGTTCCGCAGCATGCGCCACGACGCAGAGGTCGCCGGGGCGCCCGTGCTCGCCGACGAGGACGACCCCCGGGTCGTGCCGGGCATGCGGTGGATGCGCGAGAGCAGGATCGACGAGCTGCCCCAGCTGTTCAACGTCCTGCGCGGCGAGATGTCGCTGGTCGGCCCTCGCCCGGAGCGGCCCGAGATCGTGGCCAACCTGGAGGACCTGATCCCGGGCTACGGCCGCCGTCACGACATGCCACCCGGCATCACCGGTCTCGCCCAGATCCGTGGCCACTACCAGACCGACCCGGGCTACAAGCTCGGCCACGACCTGCAGTACGTCGTCAACTGGTCGCCGATCCTCGATGTCCAGATCCTCGCCGAGACGCTGCTCGTGATGTTGCGGCGATCCGCCCGTTGAACCTCGCCCCCGTCCCCGAGATCGCTCCGGCGATCGACGTGATCGTCCCGGCGCTGAACGCGGCGTCCACGCTCGACGCATGCCTCGATGCGATCCTCGACCAGGACTATGTCGGCGCCATCAGTGTCGTTGTTGCGGTCGGGCCCGGACGCGACGCCACCTGGGAGGTCGCCCAGGGACGTGCCGCCGAGGACGGTCGGGTCACCGTCGTCGCGAATCCGACCGGTCGCACACCGACGGGTCTGAACATCGCGACCCGGGCCGGCACCGCACCGATCGTCGCCCGGGTGGATGCCCAGAGCGTGCTTCCGCCCCGCTATCTCAAGCGAGCGGTCGCCACCCTCCAGCGCACCGGTGCGGTCAACGTCGGCGGCATCCAGCGTCCGGTCGGCGACGACGGCCTGCAGCGGGTCATCGCCGTCGGGATGTGCTCGCCGTTCGGTGCCGGGCCCGCACGCTTTCGCCGCGACGGCTACGAGGGGCCGACCGACACGGTCTATCTCGGCGTCTTCCGGCGAGATGCGCTCGTCGCCGTCGGTGGGTTCGACGAGACCCTCGACCGCAACCAGGACTACGAACTCAACCTGCGCCTGCGCGAGGCCGGCGGCGAGGTCTGGCTCGACCCGGCACTGGTCGTGACGTACCGACCGCGGGCGACGTTCTCGCAGCTCGCGTCGCAGTACTTCCAGTACGGCGCGTGGAAGCGACACGTCCTTCGGCGGAACCCCCGTTCGCTGAAGCCCCGCCAGACCGTTGCGCCCCTCCTGGTTGTCGGCCTCATCGTGAGCGCCGTGGATCTGCTCCGCGGTCGGGCCCGCGGCTGGCTGCTGCCGGCGGCGTATGCGGGGTCGGCATTGCTCGTGGCCCGCGACAATCGTCCGGAGCTCCCACGCAAGACGGACCGGTACCTGCTGATGGCGGTCTTCGCCACGATGCACGTGGCCTGGGGCGCAGGCTTCCTGTTCGGCCGTCTCCGCCGCGGGGCTCCCTCCGTCGGGCTCGTCACCGAGACGCCGGCCGGGGCGCGCTAGTCGCGGGTGGTCAGCCGGTTTCGGTCGCCCGTCTCCACTGCTTCGAGATAGTTCGCCACCACGTCCTCGGGCTCGCCGACGTCCACCAGTCGACCGTGGTCGAGCCAGCCGAGCCGGTCACAGAGGTCCGACATCAGTGAGGTGTTGTGGCTCACCAGGACGATCGTCGTGCCCCGTTCGCGCAGCATGTTCATATGGCTCATGCAGCGACGCTGGAACTCCTCGTCGCCGACCGCGATCACCTCGTCGACGAGGAGGATCTCCGGGTCGACGTTCACCGAGACCGCGAACCCGAGCCGCACGTACATGCCGCTCGAGTAGATCTTGACGGGCTCGTCGATGAAGTCGCCGATGCCGCTGAAGTCGATGATCGAGTCCATCGACGCCGCCATCTGCTTGCGGCTGAGGCCGAGCATGGCCCCGTTCAGGTAGACGTTCTCCCGACCGGTGAGGTCGGGGTGGAATCCGGAGCCGAGCTCGAGCAGGGCGGAGAGACGGCCCTCCGAATCGATCGTCCCGCTGGTCGGTCGGTGGATGCCCGCCATCAGGCGCAGCAACGTCGACTTGCCGCTCCCGTTGTGGCCGATGAGACCGAAGAACGACCCGGGCGGGATGTCGAGGTCGATGTCTCGCAGCACCCAGAAGTCGTCGGCTTCGGACTTCCGGCCGATGCGGAGCATCGCCTCCTTGATGGAGGACGGCCGGTTGCGTTCGAGGCGGAACTTCTTGGAGACGTCCCGCACGGTGATGGATCCGACGGTCATGGTTCCTCGCTGATGGCCATCGACTGATCACGGAAATAGACCCAGCCGACGGCAAACGTGATGATGCCCCAGGCCGCGGCGGCCAGCAGGCGGTTCCACTGGGGGACCTCGAGGAAGTACACCGCGTCGCGGGAGATCTCGACGAACAGGGCGGGCGGGTTCCAGTCGAGGACCACCCGCAGGAAGCCGTCGACGCCACCGTCGTCGAGCAGCTTCTGGGTGTAGACGATCGGGACGCCGAAGAACGCCACGTTCAACAGGATGCCGATCAGGTACTGCGTGTCGCGATAGCGGGCATTGAAGACCGACACGATGAAGCCCACGCCGAGGCCGAACAGCATCGAGAACGTGAGCGCGAGGAACAGGAAGATCAGCGTCCACGAGATGTTCGCGAGGACGAGCATGATCGCGATGAGCACCACCGCCTCGAGCAGGGTCTGCACGGCGTTCGCGGCGGCGCCGCCGAGCAACGCCGTTTCGGTCGGGAAGTAGATCTTCTTGCGGAGATCGCTGACCCCGATCAGCCAGCCCATCGAGCCGTTCACCACACCGGTGAACACGCTCCACACGATGAGCCCGGTGAAGAGGTAGAGCCCGAAGTTCTCCGCGTTGCCGTTGCTGGTGGGTGGTGCTTCGGCGCCGTAGACGACACCGAACACGAATCCGTAGACCAGCACCGTGGTGAGCGGATTCATGAACGACCAGAACCAGCCGAGGAGGCTGCGCTTGTAGCGCGCCTTCGATTCGCGCTCGGCGAAGTGATAGATCAGCGACGCGCTCTTGCGGACGGACGGCGACAGGGTGGGCATGACCGCTCGGATCCTACCGACTCGTCGTCACTACGATGGGACGATGCAATCGTCGCGGTCACGGATCGCTCTCGTCGCCCTCGGCCTGCTCGTGACGATGAACGGTCCCGGATTCTTCATCCAGTTCCGTGTGCTCGACCACCCGTGGGACTGGGACGGCCCGGTCGTGCGGGATCTGTTCGTCGCGCTCTCGGTCGCCTCTGCGGTCGCGGTGGTTCTCGCTCGCGCCGCGGGCACCCTCGGCCCACTCCGCCGGGGCGGTGTCGCCGCCGTGGCCCTGTTCTCCGTCTGGGTGGCGTCGACCAGTCTGTGGAGCGTGGCCCCGGAGGTCACGCGGAGTCGGTCGCTCACCTACGTGGGGCTGGCGTTCTTCGCCGTGGTCATCGCGAGGATGGAGGCGGACGACCGGACCCGGGGACTCGTGGTCGCCGTCGCCGTCGCACTCGTGGCGAGCCTCGCGGCGGTGCTACTGAGCGAGTCGATCAGCCTGGATCGCAACGACGACTGGCGGGGGATCTTCACCAACCGGAACTCGTTGGCGCCCATCGCCGGTATCGGCATCCTCCTGGGCGTGGGGCTCGCGGTGGAACGCCGGGGCCGCGCTCGGCTGGCAGCGCTCGCCCTCGCCGGTCTCGGCGCCATCCTGATGCTGGGCAGCGGCAGCCGTACCGCCTGGCTGGCCGTCTTCGCCGCGGCCGGTGTGGCGGCGGTGGTGGTCTTCACCCGTGTCGGTCGTGACCGCGTCGGTGCTCGGGCGGTGGGCATCGGCGCCGCGACCGCCCTCGTCGGAACCGGCGCAGTCACCGTTGTCGTCGCCCAGATGTGGAACGAGGCGACGTTCGCCCAGCGACGCACGATCTGGGGGCTCGTCTGGGACCAGATCGGCGAGCGACCGATCCACGGCCACGGCTGGTTCACGATGTGGACCCAGCCGGAGTTCACGTCCTCCCATGAGCTCCTCAGCCGAGGGAGCGCCCACGACAGCGTCATGGACGCGTGGCTCGGAGCGGGACTCATCGGAGCCGTGCTGTTCGTCACCGTCGTGGCACTCGCCCTCGCCGGCGCTACCACGGACGCCTGGCGGACACCGAACGCGGCGACCGCCACCTGGCTCGCACTCGTGTCGTTCCTCGTGATCGAGAACCTCACCGAGAGCTTCGTGCTCTGGTACTCCTACAACTGGGTGCTGCTCATGGCCGCCGCCCTCACCGTCGGGCAGCGACTGCGCCGCGGAGGCGACCGAGAAACGCACGAAGCCAGCGAACCGGCGACCGTGTGACCTGAGCCAGCTCAGCCCGCGTCTCCCCGAGTTCGCGTTCGTGGCGGCTGGCGCCATCGAGCTCGAAGTGCGTTCGGGCGAGTCGGGCTGCGTCGCCCGCCGGGAGCAGCACCGGGGCATCGGCGAGCCGGGCGATCACCCGGGCGTGGGTGTTCTCCCAGACGCCGACGGACTCGGCCGCGTCGGCGTTCGCCCCGTCGAGGCGGCGGTACAACGTCGTCACGGTCGGGATCGAATTGACCCCGAACAGCATCGCGGCGCGCATCAGGAGGTCCCAGTCCTCGAACACCGGGAGCGTCTCGTCGAACCAGAGGTCGTGATCGACCAGGGCCTGACGGGGGTACGCCACCGCGCAGATCGGGGTGAGGTTGACGCTCATGTGGGCCAGTAGGTCGAACCTGTCGGGGAACGGATGCTCGACGTCACCCGTCGCCCGGGTCGGTTCGGCGCCGCCGTCCGTGGTCCACGGCTGTGAGGCGGTGACCGAGCGCACGATGGTGCCGGGCGCGCCGGCGGCGGCCTCGACGACCGCGGCGATCCATCCCGGCTCGGCGAGATCGTCGTCGTCGAGGAAGCAGACGTAGTCGCCGGCTGCCGCCCGGAGGCCGGCATTGAGCGGGGCGGCGCGGCCCGGGTCGGTGGTCGAGACGACGGTCAGGTCCGATCGATCCCCGAGCTGCTCGCGGACGGTGGCGCAGAC
>BQJV01000212.1 GCA_021604885.1 Acidimicrobiales bacterium | reverse complement strand
GGCACCTCCCCGCCGTAGTCGTCGATGAGCATGCGCGCCATCCCGACGAGGCTCTTCGACTTCTGACGGAAGAGCCCGATCGTGTCGACGTAGGGCTCCACCTGTTCGGGGTCGACCGCCGCCAATGACCAGGGGTCGGGGAAACGGGCGAAGAGCCCCGGCGTGGCCTTGTTGACACCGACGTCGGTCGCCTGGGCGGAGAGGATCGTCGCCGCCAGAAGCTCGAAGGCGTTGCGGTGATCAAGCTCGCACTCGGCATCCGGGTACTCGTCCGCGAGTCGCTCGTGGGTGCGGCGGGCGCGCCCCTTTGGGGTCCGTGGCTTGGCCATCCGGTGACACTAGCTACGCTGACGTTCGTGGACGTGCGTGTTGACGGACCTCTCGACGGCGCGACCCGTTGGGTGCTGGACGTCGCCGCGCCGCGCGCCGGCGGCCGTGACGACACCGACCTCACCGACGCCCTGCGGTCCGCGCTCGACTCCCACCCCGACGGCGCAGTCGAGCTCTGGATCCAGGAAGTCGACGACGCAAGCGACTCGGTCGCCACCCGAATCGGCTTCCAGCAGTACCGCGATCTGTGGCAGCTCCGCTGCACGCTGCCCAACACCGCGAGCGGGCTCACCACCCGGGCATTCACCCTCGACGATCTCGACGACTTCATCGGCGTGAACAACCGGGCGTTCCACTGGCACCCCGAGCAGAGCGGGCTCACCCGCGAGAAGGTGCTCGCCACCACGGAGGAGCCCTGGTTCGACGCCGACGGGTTCCGGCTGCTCCACGATCACGACGGCGACGGCCGCCTGATCGGCTTCTGCTGGACGAAGATCCACGGCGACGAGGCACCGCCGCTCGGGGAGATCTACGTGATCGCGATCGACCCGAGCGCACACGGACGCGGCCTCGGCAAGCCGATGACCCTCGCCGGGTTGGAGTGGCTAACCGCAGCCGGCCTCGAGCACGGGATGCTCTACGTCGAGTCGGACAACGACCCGGCCAACGCCACCTACGCCGGTATCGGCTTCACCCGCCACCACACGAACCGCGCCTACCGGCTCGACCGATGACCGACACCCTCGATGCCGCTGGCCGCTCCCGACGCGACGGCCCCACCCTGCGCTACGACGTCAGCCGTGACGAATTGGCCACCGTGCTCGACGGTGAGCCCACGTACCGACTCGATCAGATCTGGGAGGGCATCCACCGACAGGGTGGCGAGCTCGACGATCTGAGCAACGTCCCGAAGGCGCTCCGGGCCCGCCTCGGCGACCTCCTGCCCATGGGGCTCACCCCGGAGACCGAATCCGTCAGCGACGACGGTGAGACCGTCAAGTGGCTCTGGAAGCTCCACGACGGCCACCACATCGAGACGGTCCTGATGCACTACGACGACCGCACGACGGTCTGCGTGTCGTCGCAGGCCGGGTGTGCGATGGCATGCGGCTTCTGCGCCACCGGGCAGAGCGGTTTCGACCGCCATCTGTCGGTCGGCGAAATCGTCGAACAGGTCATCCGGGCCCGCCGCACCTCGGCTCCGCGCCGCGTCTCCAACATCGTGTTCATGGGGATGGGCGAGCCGTTCGCCAACTACGACCGCACGTGGGCCGCGGTCGAGCGGATCCACGGCGATCTCGGAATCGGAGCCCGTCACATCACCCTGTCGACGGTCGGCGTCGTCCCCGGGATCGAGCGGCTCGCGAACGAAGCACTGCCGGTGAATCTCGCCGTCTCGCTCCACGCGGCGAACGACGACCTCCGCGACGAGCTCGTGCCGATCAATCGGCAGTACCCGTTGAACCATCTCGTGGACGCTTGCGACCGCTACCTCGCCGCCAAGAACCGCCGCCTGTCCTTCGAGTGGGCGCTCATCGACGGCGTCAACGACCAGCCGATCGACGCCCGCGAACTCGCCGCGCTCTGCCATCGGCTCCATGCCCACGTGAACCTGATTCCCCTGAACCCGACGCCCGGCTACCGCACGCGGGGCACGTCGGCCGCCGGGGTGCGGAAATTCCGTGACGAGCTCGTGGACCTCGGCGTGAACACGACCATCCGCCGCACCCGCGGCACCGAGATCGACGCCGCGTGCGGGCAGCTTCGTGCCTCGCGCCAACTCGTCGACCCGCCTCGGCGCCGCTGACCGGTCCGGCACCTCCATAATGGTGCCGTGAGTCAAAAGGTCTGGATCAACAACCGGGTTCCCCAAACCCTCTACATCGCCCAGGTGATGCTCTACATCCGCGGCGCGTTCGGCGTGCTGAGCCTCGGTTCGCTCGGTCGCTACGAGCTGTTCGGATCCCAGGCGATCTTCAACGTCATGATCCTGCTCGCCTCGTTCGGCGCGCTGGCCGGCGCGTTCGGCATCGCCAACTCCTACAAGTGGGGTTGGCGGCTCGGCGTGGCGGCCGCTCTCACACCGTTCGTGCTGCGGCTCAACGTCGCCGTCGTGCTCGGTATGAGCGAGGCTCTGAGCTACGACCTGATCGGTCTGGTGTTCGATGTCGGTGTGCTCGCCGCGCTCCTGCACCAACAGAGCGCGGAGTACCAGCGGGTCTACTTCCGGTGACCGACCCGGCCGACGCCACGATCCGAACGGACGGCGTCACCCTCGATCCCGATGCGCTCCCCGAGGGCGAGGACAAGCGCGAGGCCGTGCGATCGCTCTTCGACACGATCGCGCCCCGCTACGACCTGGTGAACCGGATCATGACCTTCGGGCTCGACGTCCGCTGGCGCAGGAAGGCCCTCACGAAGTTGGCGCTGCCCGAGGGTTCACGGATCCTGGATCTGGCCTGCGGCACCGGTGACTTCTGCCGTGAGTCCGCCAAGGCCGGGCTGGTTCCGATCGGTGTGGACCTGTCGATGGGCATGCTCGTCGCCGCCCGCACCGACGCACCGTTGGTGCACGGCGACATCCTCGCCCTCCCCCTCGCGGACGAGTCGGCCGACGGCGCCACCTGCGGTTTCGCACTCCGCAACCTCGTGGAGCTCCCTGGCTTCTTCGACGAGCTCGCCCGGGTGGTCCGCCCCGGTGGACGGATCTCGCTGCTCGATGCAGCGGAGCCGGAGAACCGCCTGCTCCGGTGGGGCCACGGCATCTACTTCGGCCGGATCGTCCCCCGCATCGGCGCCCTGTTCTCCGACCGCACCGCCTACGAGTACCTGCCGAAGTCGCTGGCGTACATGCCCCCGTGGCCCGAGCTACAGGCACGGATCACCGCGGCCGGCTTCGTCGACGTCGAGCGCAAGGTCTTCGTCGGCGCTCATCTGATCACGGCGACGCGCGGGCGGTAACCTCCGCCCATGGCCACCTCCCAGATGTTCACCAAGGGCGTGCACCACGTCTCGATCAATGTGGACGACGTCGCCGCCTGTCGCGACTTCTACGTCGACACCCTCGGCTTCGAGCCGATCGAGCGTCCCGACCTCGGCATCGGCGGGGTCTGGCTCCAGATGGGTCCCCAGGAGCTCCACCTCGTGGAGTTGCCGCTCGTGGAGGGCTTCGGTCCGCACTTCGCCATCGCGGTCGACGACATCGACGAGGCCCGGAAGGTGCTGCTCGATCGTGGCGTCGACGTGGGCGAGCCGAGTCCGATCGACGGTGTGTGCCTCCAGGCGTTCTTCCACGATCCGGCCGGCAACCAGATCGAGCTGAACCAGCGCATCTAGGCGGTCAGCGCGAGGGAGAGGGTCAACCCGAGACCGCCGAGCATCTGAGCGCGGGCCGTCATCCCCAGCACGGGGATCAGGTCCGGTCCGCGGGCACCGCCGCGCACCGCGGCGATCGCGAGTCCGGCGAACGGCAGCGCCGCCAGCGCGCCGAGGGCGACGCGTCCCGCGATCGGCGTGGCGGCGACCGCGACGGCGAGGGCGACGACGTGGGTGCCCAGGTAGACAACGCGGGTGCGGGCGTCACCGAGGCGCACCGCGATCGTCTGCTTGCCCGCCTCGGTGTCGCCGGGAATGTCGCGGAGGTTGTTCGTGAGCATGAGGGCGACCGCCCACAACCCGACCGTGACGCTGCACCAGACCGCGGTGGCGTCCACCCGTTCGAGCAGGACGTAGGTGGTGCCCACAGTTGCGACCAGCCCGAAGAAGACGAACACGAACACCTCCCCGAGACCGAGATAGCCGTAGGGCCGCGGGCCGCCCGTGTAGGTCCACCCGGCGAGGAGACAGAGCACGCCGACCACGAAGAGCTCCGGCCCGACCGCCACCGCGAGCGCCGTTCCCGCCGCCCCGGCCAAGGCGAACGCGAGCGTCGCGGCCCGCTTCACCGTCGCGGCCGGCACAAGGCCTGACCCCACGAGGCGCAGCGGCCCGACGCGGGCCTCACCGTCGGTGCCCCGCACGCCGTCGGAGTAGTCGTTGGCGTAGTTCACGCCGACCTGGAGCGCGAGGGCGACGAGCAGTGCGACCGGCGATCGCCACCAGGCCGTGTCACTCTCCTGCCCCACCGCGACCGCGGTGCCGACCGCGACGGGCACGATCGCAGCCGGCAGGGTGCGCAGCCGCGCCCCGGCGAGCCAGAGCCGGGCGCCGGTGGGCGGCGCGTTCACGATGCCTCGATGAGTGTCGCCACGGCTTCCACGAGCAGACGGTGTTCCACCTCGTGGATCCGTTGTTCGAGCGAGTCACGGGTGTCGTCGTCGCGGATCGGGACCACCTCCGAGAGCAGCACCGGCCCGTCGTCGACACCCTCGTCGGGTACGAGATGGATCATCACGCCGGTCTGTGCGAGACCGGCGCGCTCCTTCGCCTCCCACGCGTCATCGATGGCGTGGGCCCCCGGGAACGTGCCGGGCAGCGCTGGGTGGAGGTTGACCACGCGGTTCGGGAACCGCCCGAGGAAGGCATCGGTGAACAGATGCATCCATCCGGCCAGCACGATCGCGTCGGGCTCGTGCGCGGCGATCCGATCGGCCAGGTCGGTGTCGTACGCCTCGCGGGCGGCGCGGGGTTCGGGGTGGCGGTCACGGTACGGACCGAGCGGCACGAAGTCCTGGGCGATCCCGTGGTTGTCAGCGCGCTCGCGCGCGTACGCCGAGCGGCGGTTGACGTAGACGGCTTCGATGGTGGCATCGAGGCGGCCGTCGACCGAGGCATCGATCAACGCCTGCAGATTGGAACCCGAGCCGGAGGCGAGGACGACGAGGCGCCCCGTCACCGCCAGTCCCCGACCAGGGCGACGCGTTCGTCACCGTCCGCCGCGACCAGCTCTCCGACGACGGCGAGGCCGGCGTCGTTCACCAGCGCTCGCTGCGCGGCCGAGACCACGACGACGAGACCGAGGCCCATATTCCAAACCCGGAAGGACTCCTCGTCGGGTACGGATCCCCACTCGACCAGGGTGCGGAAGTGCTCCGGCACATCCCAGCTGCCGAGCTCGAACCGGGCGGCCAGGTGAGGCGGCAGCACCCGGGGAACGTTCTCGAAGAGCCCGCCGCCGGTGATGTGGGCGAGCGCCAACGGGTCGATGCCGGCCGCCTGGATGTCGTCCACCGCGTCGAGATACGGCAGATGCGGGGTCAGGAGCCACTCGAGCATCTCCGCCGTGGGCTCGTTCTCCTCGAGCAGCAGGCGGATCAGCGAGTAGCCGTTCGTGTGGGGGCTGCGGCTCGGCAGGCCGACCAGCAGATCGCCCTCGGCGAGCTCGTCGGTGCGGGGCCAGAGCGTGGCCCGATCGGCGACGCCCACGATCGTGCCGGCGATGTCGACGGCGCCCGGCATGTAGACGCCCGGCATCTCCGCCGTCTCTCCGCCGAGGAGTGCGCACCCGACCGCCTGACACGCTTCGGCCATGCCGGTGACGATCTCGGCCACGACCTCCGGCACGAGCGACGCCGTCGCGATGTAGTCGAGGAAGAAGAGCGGGCGGGCACCCTGCACGAGGATGTCGTCGACACAATGGTTGACGAGGTCGGCACCGACGCCCCGCCATGCACCGTGGCGAGCCGCGAGCTCGACCTTGGTGCCGACACCGTCGGTCGACGCGACGAGGACCTTGCCCGGACCGAGGTCGTCGGCCGCGAACAGACCACCGAATGCCCCGAGTTCGGAGAGCACGGCCGGCGTGTTCGTCGCCTTGACGACATCGCCGAGCAGCTCGACGGTGCGGTTGCCGGCGTCGATGTCGACGCCCGCGTCGCGGTAGGAGGTCATC
>BQJV01000211.1 GCA_021604885.1 Acidimicrobiales bacterium | reverse complement strand
CGCTCGAGCTCGCATCGGTCACCGGTGACGGGGATCTGGTGGCGCTGGCCACGTCTCGTCTCGCGGCGCTCGACGCTCGTTTCGACCGGGATCGCTCGGTGTGGGCGGACACCGGGGCAGCGGCCGACGGGTCCGGACGGGCTCGCACAGCGGACGCGTTGTTGCCCCTGCTCGTCACCGCGGACGACGACGCGGCCGCGCACGCCATCGCGGCCCTCGTCGACGAGGACGGGTTCGCGTCGGCGTTCGGTCCCCGTGGAGTACACATCGGTGAACCGACCTACGACGCGGGCACCTACTGGCGAGGGCCGGTCTGGCCCCAGCTCGCGTACCTGCTCTGGGTCGCCCTCGACCGGCGCGGCGGAACCGACGCGGCGGAGCTGGTGCGCTCGACCACGGTTGCGGGTGCGATCAGCTCGGGGCTCGCGGAGTACTGGGACGGCGAGCGGGGCACCGGTCTCGGTGCGATCCCTCAGTCCTGGGCGGGGTTGGCGCTCGTGCTCGACACGCTCGGCTGATCGCGCAGGTCGACCGTCGGCGACTCGAGCGCGTCGACATCGATCGTGTCGCGGAGGTCGATGGCCTCGACGGGGTCGCCGGTGACGTCGATGCGCTCCTCGTGCCACCCCATCGCCTCGAGGGCGGGGAGGGCGCTGACGGGAAGCCGGCGTCGGCGACGCTGCAGCATCAGGTTCGCCACGAGATCGGCCAATCCGACCACCATGATCAGGTCACCGATCGACACGACCTGGCTGGTCCATCGCACCGGGAACGTGTCGCCCAGCACGGGGAGCAACGTCGAGTCGGTCTCGAGCTCGCGGGCGCCGGTGAGGGTGACGCGGGGGAGTTCGTCGGCGGTGACCATCTCGGCCTCGACCAGGGCGTCGCCCCGCACGGGCATGGCGCCGTTCAGGACGACGGGCAGCAGGTTGAGGACGATACCGACCGTGATCACCAGCATTCCGACGAGATGGATGTTGACGACGGCGAAGAACAGGCCTCCGACGAGCCCGACGAGGGCGATCGCCCCGGCGAGGTCGGTATCCACCATGTCGACGAACAAACTGCAGCCGACGGCGACCGCGAGGAACTCGGGGTGGCGCACACGCGTGCGCGCGATCGACGCCAGCCGGCCTCGGCGAATGAAGCCGAACACCACGCCGACGACCACCGCAAGGAGAATCGGGGCCACGGACACAGCCGCGAAATTACCAGCCCGACCCCTCGGAGGTGCCGACCATCGGCTCGCCGTCCACGCGCTCGACCGAGCAGTGCATGCCGCGATAGCGCGCCGCGTCGTCCTCGAAGTCCTGCTGGCGGGGCACGATCACGTCGATCTCGAGGTCGGAGACCTCGTATGCGGTGCCGACCCAATCCTCGAAGACGCGATAGCAGACCTGGGTTGCGTACTCCCGCAGTGCCGTCTCGCCCGGATACGGGGACGGATGCTCCGCCGGGTAGGAGAACCGGTGATAGACCTCGAAGAGGTGGGGCTCGTCACAGCCCAGCTCGGCGGTGATGGTCTGTGGCCGGCCGTCGATCAGCCCGTCGACGCGATCGAAGCAATCCCCGAGCTCCAGGGTGTACTGATTGACCGGTGCGCCGCGGATGTCCGTGGGCGCGAGGTCGGTCGGTTCGGTGGTCGTCGTGGTCGTCGTGTCGTTGGCGAGCCCGCGCGTTGCCTCGAGTTCCTCGGCTGCGAACTCCGCCGGATCGGCGCTGGTTTCGTCGCCGTCGTCGTCGCCGCAGCCCGTCAGCGCGAGCGCGGCCGCGACGGAAGCACCGGCGAGGAATCGAGCACGTCTCATTGCAGAGACGCTACGGCAGTCAGCCCGCCGGGAGGGCGCGATCGAGCGCGTCGAACGCGAACCAGAGGCAGTACGCGGCCGGGAGCAGGGCGACGGCCCGGACCGCCACGCGGCGCAGCTTCTCGGTGAAGAGGTGACGGGCCAGGTAGCCGAACCCGATCCAGATCGCCGTGGCGACCACGAGCCAGATCACAGCGAGCGGGATCGCGTCGCGCTCACCGTTCAGCCCCTCGTCCAGGGTCGGCGTGCTCGCGTCGGTCCCGGCAGTCGGCGAAGGGTCGCCCGTCGTCTCAGCGGCGCCGTCGAACTCCTCGCCCGGCAGGGTCGGGGTGACGTCCTCGCCGACGAACTCGGCGACGAGCGCCAGGTCGAAGTCCGGTAGCGTCGCGGGCTCGTCCACGAGCTCCGCGGCAACGATGATCCGCTGTCGCGAGGACAGCTTCGGGTGACAGGCGGTGAGGGTCACGCGGTTGTCGTGGAAGTCTCCGAGCACCCAGGTGGCGCCGGGGCGGACGATGACATGACCGCCACCGGAGCTGTCGACGGTGTCCAGCTGCTCCGGGTACGCCTCCTCGGGCGACATCACCCGGTAGGTGAACCGCCCGAGCACGCCGGTGACGTGGATCTCGTCGCCCGGTTCGAGCTCGTCGATGCGGTTGAAGGGCGCGCCATAGGTCGTGCGATGGCCGGCGATCGAGGTGTTCCCCTGGGTGCCGACGGCTGCAGTCGCCGGATAGTGGCCGGGGCCCTTGCGGAGATCGGCGACCTGCACGCCGTTCACCACGATCTTGTCGACACCGATCGACGGAATTTCGATGCGCGCCGTCGCGTCGCCGTCCTCGGGGAAGAAGAACTGCAGGACCGTGGGGTCGAAGCCACCGGGGAGCGTCGATGTCGGTGTGGGGAGGTCGTTCGCGCCGACCGTGCCGCCCGCGTTGATGATCTCCGGCGGGTCGTTCTCGCCGTTCTCCGCAAGCAGCGCGAGCTGGCTCTGCACGAGAGCGAACGAGTCGTCGAAATCGTCCCGGAGGCCGTCCTGGGCGCGGGCCTCCTGGATGTTCGTGCCCCACAGTTGGAACACGACGAAGAGCAGCACGACCACACCCGCCGTGATCAGGCCACGGCCGATCGCACCGAGCACGCGCGCGCTGTTCGGTGTTTCTGCCATACGCCGAAACTATCGGCGAGCAGGGGACTGTCCTGAGCGCTCGGCTCCGCGACCGTTTTCCCCGCTACCGTTTTCGCCGTGTCCATCGTCCGGCTGCGCGCCGCGGTCGCCCTGATCGGCCGCTTTCCCGCCCTCGCGGGCGTGGACCTCGACGTCGACGGTGGCGAGGTGGTGCTCGTCCAGGGTCCGAACGGCGCCGGAAAGTCCACGCTGCTCCGCCTGTGCGCCGGGCTGCTGCGGCTCGAGTCGGGCGAGGGTGAGATCCTCGGTCACGACCTGGCGACGGACCGCCCGTTGATCCGCCGTTCGGTCGGTCTCCTCGGCCATGACACCGCGCTCTACGACGACCTCACGGTGCGCGAGAACCTCGACTTCTGGGCCCGGGCGAGCCGCGTCGACGTCGCCGGCGTCGGCGCGGCGATGGATCGCCTCGGGGTGCCGAGTCGTCTGCACGATGTCGGGGTCGGCCTCCTGTCGGCAGGGCAACGCCGTCGGGTCGCGTTGGCGGCGGTCGTCGTGCGGCGGCCGCAGTTGTGGCTCCTGGACGAGCCGCATGCGGGGTTGGATCCGAGTGGGCGCGACCTTGTCGATCGGCTGGTGGTCGACGCCGCGGCCGCGGGGGCAACGGTGCTCCTGTCGTCGCACGAGGTGGGCCGCACGCTGGAGCTGGCCACGCGCCGGGTCACTGTCGCGGGCGGAACGATCACCGGGGACGTCTCCGATGTTCGCTGACGCCCTTCTCGTCGCCGCGAAGGACCTCCGCATCGAGTGGCGCTCGCGTGTTACCGCATCGCAGGTCGTGCCGTTCGCCTTCCTCGTCCTCGTGCTCTTCGGCTTCGCCCTCGACGCCAACCGTCCCGTGTTGGATGCGGCCACGGGCGGCCTGTTCTGGATCGCGGTGCTGTTCGTCGCGATCGTCGCGGTCCAGCGATCGACGGCGATCGAGACGACCGACGGTGCCCGTCGCGCGCTCCTCCTCGCCGGCGTCGAGCCCGCCGCGGTCTTCCTCGGGAAGACGGCGGCGGTGGCGCTGCAGCTCCTCGTCGTCGAGGCGGTGATGGTCGGCGGCATCGTCGTGCTGTACGACGCGTCGATCGAGTCCATCGGGTTGCTCGCCGCAACGTGCGTGGTCGCGACCGTTGGGATCGCGGCCGCCGGTACGCTGCTCGGCGCGCTGGTCGCTGGTGTTCGGGCGCGGGAGACGGTTCTGCCGATCCTCCTGCTTCCGGTCCTTGCGCCGGTGTTGATCGGAGCCACCCGAGCGTTTGACGACGCTCTCGGCACCGTGGCCGTCGACGGCTGGGCCTGGCTCGGTCTCCTCGCCGGGTTCGGCGCGATCAACATCGTGCTGGGAGCATTGGCCTACGGCGTGCTTCTCGAGGAGACCTGATGACCGCCCCCGCCCCCGCTCCCAGCCACACGGGCAGCCGCACCACGCGGCTGCTCGGCATCGCCGTCGTGGTGGGCGTCATCGCGCTCGTTCTGCTCGGCTTCTTCGCGGCGCCGGAGGATGACGAGCAACAGGACGCCGTCCGGATGATCTTCGTCCACGTGCCATCGGCGCTCTTCACCTACATCGCGTTCGTCACCACGGCCATCGGCTCGGTGATGTGGCTCCTGCGGCGCTCGGTCTGGTGGGACACGGTTGCCGGCGCGGCCGCCGAGATCGGCGTGCTCTTCTGCGGGCTCACACTCTTCACCGGGTCGGTCTGGGGTCGCCCGACGTGGAACACGTACTGGGACTGGGGCGACGTCCGCCTCGTCACCACCCTCATCCTCCTGCTGATGATGATCGGCTATCTGTCCGTCCGGTCGCTCGGTGGGGACGAGCGCGCGACGGCGACCAGAGCCGCCGTCATCGGGGTGCTCGCCGCGGTCATCCTGCCGATCGTGAACCGCTCGGTCGAGTGGTGGGAGAACAACACGCTGCATCAGAAGTCGTCGCTCACCGACGGGAACCTCGAGGACATGACGCTCTTCACGATCGTCGTCGGACTCGTCGTGTGGGGCCTCTTCTTCGCCTGGTCGCTGATCCACCGGTTCCGCATCACGTGGCTCGAACGCGAGCTGCGGGTGAGCGATCTGGACCTCGCGCTCCGCGAGCGACGGGCAGAGGGCCACACGGAAGACGGTGACTCGTGACCCATCTCGGCTACCTCCTCGTCGGTTGGGGCGTGAGCCTCGGGGTCGGCGTCGCCTATGCGACGAGCCTGATCCTGCGGGGCCGACGACTCTCCGCTCGCGTGCCGGCCGACCGCCGCCGCTGGATGACCACGGACGACGCATGACCGAGACGCTCGCGCCCCAGGCGCCCCGTCCGGGCCGGGCCCGCGGTCGCCGCTGGATCCCGGCCGCGATCGCCGGCGTCGTCGCTCTGCTGATCGTGGTGCTCGTGTGGAACCTCTTCACCGGGACGCTGTTCTTCTACAACGCCGACGAGGCGATCGAACGCCGGGGCGAACTCGGCGACGACCGGTTCACCCTCCAGGGCACGCCGGTCGGCTGCTCGATCGTGGAGGGCAGTCAGGGCGACGAGCCGGTCACGGCGTTCACGGTGAGCTTCGGCGGTGCGCTGGTCGACGTCGTCCATCGTGGCGAACCCGCCGAGCTGTTCGAGGGCGGCACGCCGGTGGTGCTCGACGGCAACTGGGTCAACGATGCGCCTGGCGTCGTGGGCTTCGACGGGCTCGCCGACGACGGGTGGTACTACTCGTCGGACCGCATGCGGGTGAAGCACGACAACGACTACATCAACGACGAGGAATACGAGGACCGCCTCGAGCAGGCGGCCGACGCCGCCGCATCCGGAGACTGCGCGGCGTGAGCAGCGCCAATGTCGGTGCGGCGTTCGTTGCACTCGGCGCCGCGGCGGCGATCGTCGGCATCGGCGTCGTCGCTTTCGGACTCCTCGGCCTCCACCGACGCTGGTGGCGTGACGCTCGTTGGCTCGCGTTCGCCACGCTCGCGTTGTCCGGCGCGTCCATCGTGTGGATGGAACGGGCGCTCATCAACCGGGACTTCACGATCCGGTTCGTCGCCGAACACGGATCCCACCAGACCTCCTCGATCTTCAACGTCGCCACGATGTGGTCCGCCCTCGAGGGCTCGATCCTGTTGTGGACGTTCATCCTCTGCGGGTACCTCGTCGCAGTTGTCGTGAAGTTCCGTGACCGCCGCGAGGACCCG
>BQJV01000210.1 GCA_021604885.1 Acidimicrobiales bacterium | reverse complement strand
GACGAGGGCGACCGACACCGCCGAACTCGATCGCCTCGTTCGGCTCCGCCTCCGCGAGGCGCACCGGGCGGGGACGACCACGATCGAGATCAAGTCCGGCTACGGCCTCAACGTGGACGACGAGGCGCGTAGCCTCGACGTCGCCGGTCGTCACACAACCGAGACGACGTTCCTCGGCGCCCATCTCGTCCCGGCCGAGTACGAGGGACGGACGGACGACTATGTCGACCTCGTGTGCGGCGAGATGCTCGCAGCTGCCGCGGGCCGATCGCGCTGGATCGATGCCTTCTGCGAGACGGGCGCGTTCGACACGGACCAGAGTCGGGCCGTCCTCGAGGCGGGCCGGGAGGCAGGCCTGGGGCTGCGCCTGCACGGCAACCAGCTCGGCGCCGGTCCCGGCGTGCAACTCGCCGTCGAGTGCGGCTGCGCGTCGGTCGACCACTGCACCTACCTGACCGACGCCGACATCGAGGCGCTCGCGGGCAGCGACACGGTGGCGACCTTCCTCCCCGCCGCGGACTTCTCCACCCGTCAGCCCTATGCGGACGCCCGTCGGGTCATCGACGCGGGCGCGACGGTGGCGCTGGCCTCGAATTGCAATCCCGGCTCGAGCTACACGACGTCGATCTCGTTCTGCATCGCCATCGCGGTGCGGGACATGGGCATGACGATCGACGAGGCGATCCAGGCCGTGACGATCGGCGGCGCCGCCGCACTGCGGCGAGACGACGTCGGCCGTCTCACCCCGGGAGCAGCCCCGCACGCGGTGATCCTGGACGCCCCGAGCCACCACCACCTCGCCTACCGCCCCGGCGTCCCCCTGATCCGCCACACGATCGGCCCCCTCGCCGCATCCTGACCAGAAAGTACGTTGGGGTCGGACCCCAGTACTTTCTCCGACGCATCATTCGCGAAGCGATCGACGTCTCCGCGTTCATTGACGACCGGACGAGACGTGTGCAGACGGCGTCGGCGTGTAGAGCGTCGGCTCACCGCCAAATCCGTCCCAGAAGACCCACAAGTGACCGCTGTTCGGACAGAGGAAAACCAGGGTCGAGCGCTCGTGGAGGAGCCCGACGCTGACGCTGTCGCCGTCGCCATACAGGCGGTCGAGCTGGACATCCGAGATGCAGTGCCACTCGTCAGTGTTCGGGATTCCACCGCTGGTGCGGATCGTCTCGCCGCAGACGCATAGGAACTTGGCCATCGTCGTCCTCCTTCTCCCGAGTGTCACACCCCGTCGGCAGAGTGTTCATCATGCGCAGGACCGGTAGCCTCTCACTGTCCTTTCGAGGGCTGTCCCTTCGGGGGCGTACAACCGATACAACCCCTGCCCCGGGAAGGGGCCCCGTGCAAGCGGGTCCAGAGGAGGTGAGCTCGTGGCACTGCAACGAGCCTATGAACTGATGATCATCGTCGATTCGGATGTCGCAGAGATCGACATTCCGAAGGTGATCACCCGCACTGAAGGTCTGATCACCGACGAAGGTGGCACCGTCAAGTCGACCGACAACTGGGGTCGACGCCGGTTCGCCTACGAGATCGACCACAAGACCGAAGGCACCTACGTGGTGTGGGAGATCGTGACCGAGACAGCCGGTCTGCCCAACACCGAGCGCCAGCTCCGTCTCGCGGACGACATCGTCCGCCTCAAGCTGTTCCGTCTCCCCGAGAAGGAGGCCGCCAAGCGTGGTCTCTTCGGTGAGCCGGAGCCGGCTACGGCCGGCTGACCGAAAGGTACCGACATGGCATTCGACAACACCATCACCGTCGTGGGCAACGTGACCCGCGATCCGGAGCTGCGATTCACGCAGGGCGGCATGGCCGTCGCGAACTTCGGCGTCGCGTGGAACAAGAAGAAGGCCGACGGCGAAGAAGAGGTCTCGTTCTTCAACGTGAGCTGCTTCCGTCAGCTCGCGGAGAACGTCGCCGAGTCGATCACGAAGGGTTCGCGTGTCGTGGTCTACGGCATGCTCCAGCAGCGCAGCTGGGACACGCCCGAGGGTGATCGCCGCTCCGCGGTCGAGATCATCGCCGACGACGTCGCGCCGAGCCTCAAGTGGGCATCGGCCGAGGTCCGCAAGAACGAGTTCCGCGGCGAAGGCGGCGGACAGGGTGGAGGCCAGGGCGGCGGAGGTGGCGGCGCGAGCCGTCCGGCCGCCAACCAGGCGCCCCCCGCATACGACATGGACGAAGAGCCCTTCTAGGGCCACCAAGACGAGAGAACGAAGAACATGGCAAAAGCAAAGTCGAAACCGCGCGGTGGCCCGAAGGGCATGAAGGCCAACGACCGCCGCGGTGGCAAGAAGAAGGTCTCGATCCTCGCCCAGGAGAAGATCGAGTACGTCGACTGGAAGGACGCCAACCTGCTGCGTCGTTTCATGTCCGAACGGGCCAAGATCCGCGCCCGCCGGGTGACCGGCAACGACACCCAGCAGCAGAAGCTGGTGGCCGACGCGATCAAGGTCGCCCGTGAGATGGCGTTGATCCCCTACGCCAACCGCGTCACGAACCAGAGCCGCAGCCGCGATCGCGGTGAACGCGGTCGTGCCGACGGTCCCGCGCCGCGCCCGAGCGGTCCGCCGCCCGGCAGCGACGAGGAAGGCGAGGCCACCGACGAGGCGGTCGACACCACCGAGCTCGAAGGCGTCACCATCGACGGCGAGACCGCAACGATGGCCGATGCGGCCGGCGAGGAGGCCGACTCGTGAAGGTGATCCTGCGACAGGACGTCGACGGACTCGGCCGCAAGGGCGACATCTGTGATGTCGCGGACGGCCACTTCCGGAACCTGCTGAACCCCCGCGGCCTCGCGATGAAGGCCACGAAGGGTGCCGAGGTGCAGGCCGAGGCCATGCGCCGTGCCGCGTCGATCAAGAACGCGGCGAGCCGCGCCGACGCCGAAGAGGTCGCCACGATGCTGGTTCCCTCGGTCATCACGATCGCGGCCAAGGCCGGCGACGGTGGTCGACTGTTCGGCTCCGTCGGTGCCGGTGAGATCGTCGAAGCGGTCGAGGCCCAGACCGGTGCGGTGGTCGATCGCCGCACCCTGAACCTCGAGCACCCGCTGAAGGATCTCGGCCAGGCGATGGTGATGTGCAAGCTCCACCCCGAGGTGGAGTTCCCCATCACCGTCGAGGTGATCGAAGCGTGATGGTGCGGTCACCTCGTTCCCGAGGTGACCGCATGATCAACCGGATGCCCGACCGGGCCGGTTCGGCGCGCCCGAACGGTCGTCCCCACCCGTCCACAGGGTCATCCCCAGGGGCGGGGATCTGTGTACAAGATCTATCCACAGGAATTCGCCCTGATTTCCCCGTGAAATCGGGGGATTCCCCCTGGTTCCGCACAGGCACGCGGGGCCAGGATCGTGCTTCGGCGTCGGGAGTGGAACCCACATGGTGATGAGCGAGATGGACACGACTCGGGGTTCCCGTGTGCCGCCACACAATCTGGAGGCCGAGGAGTCCCTGCTGGGCGCCATGCTCCTCAGCCGCGACGCCATCGCCGACGCGGTCGAGGTCGCCTCCGTCGAGCACTTCTACCGTCCGGCTCACGCCCACGTCTACGACGCGATCTCCACGCTCTACGCCGCCGGCGACCCGGTCGACCCGGTCACGGTCGCCGAAGAGCTCGACCGCGCCGGCGTCCTCGAGACAATCGGCGGACTCGACGGCCTCATCGCGCTGCAGGTCAACACCCCCGCCACATCGAACGCGGGCAAGTACGCCAGCATCGTGCAGGAGCGTTACACCCTGCGTCGGCTCATCGAGACGGCCGGCGAGATCGCCGAGATCGGCTACAGCCGACCCGACGATGTCACCAAGGCGGTCGACGAGGCCGAGAACATGATGTTCCAGGTCGCCCAGGGCAGGGTGGCCGACACGATGGGGGAGATCCGCGATCTCCTCGATGCCACCCTCGACCGGCTCGAGCAGCTCTACGAGGCCGGCGAAGGCATCACCGGCACACCCACCGGGTTCATCGATCTCGACGAGCTGCTGTCGGGGCTCCAGCCCAACGCGCTGCTGATCGTCGGTGCCCGTCCCGCGATGGGCAAGACCGCCTTCGCACTCAACATGGCTGCGCATGCCGCCGTCCGGGCGAACCGGCCGACCCTCGTCTTCAGCTTGGAGATGGGCCATCTCGAGCTCACCCAGCGGCTGCTGTGCGCCGAGGCCAACGTGGACGCGAAGGCGATGCGTGACGGCAACCTCAAAGAGGACGACTGGACCCGCATCTCCAACGGCATCGGCCGCCTCGCCGAGGCGCCGCTGTGGATCGATGACAACCCCAACCTCACGATCATGGAGATCCGGGCGAAGGCCCGGCGGCTGAAGAGTCGCGTCGGCGATCTCGGCATGATCGTGGTCGACTATCTCCAGCTGATGACCGGCCGAGCGGGCGCTGAGAGCCGCCAGGTCGAGGTGGCCGAGATCAGTCGTGGTCTCAAGATCCTGGCCCGCGAGCTCCAGTGTCCGGTCGTCGGCCTGTCGCAGCTCTCCCGAAACCTGGAGATGCGCCAGGACAAGCGTCCGATGCTTGCGGATCTTCGTGAGTCGGGATCGATCGAGCAGGACGCCGACGTCGTGATGTTCCTGTACCGCGACGAGGTCTACAACCCGGGTAGTGAGAACGAGGGCATGGCCGAGGTCATCGTCGCCAAGCACCGCAACGGCCCCACCGGCACCGTCAATCTCGGCTTCCTCCCCCGGTTCACCTCGTTCAAGAACCTCACCCGCCGCGATCTCTAGTGCTGGCCGACGTCACCCTCGAGGAGTGGCTGACGGCCGGCGGCGTCGCCGTCGGTTCGATCCTCTTCACGATCCTCATCGGCCGCATCCTCATGGGGGGCCTGACCCGCCGGCTGGCGCAGCCGTCCCTGGCCGTCGGTCTCGTGGTGCGGATCGTTCGCTGGACGGTGCTGTTGTTCGGCTTCATCTACGCGGCGAGCATCGTCGGCGTCCAGGTCGGGCCGCTGATCGGCGCGCTCGGGCTCGGCGGTCTCGCCATCGCACTCGCGCTCCAGCCGGTTCTCCAGAACCTGTTCGCCGGGGTCGTGCTCCAGACCGAACGTCCGCTCGAGTGTGGCGAGGAGATCACCACGAACGGCTACGACGGCGTGGTGCTCGAAGTCACGGGCCGGGCGGTGTTGCTCAAGACGTTCGAGGGCGAGCTGGTCACCATCCCGAATTCCATGGTGCTCGACAATCCGCTGGTCAACCACAGCCGCGAGGGACACCGCCGGACGCGCGTGGATGTCGGGGTGGCGTACCGCAGCGATCTACCGACGGTCACCGCCGTGTTGCGCGCCGCGGTGACCGGCGTCGACGGCGTGCGGGAGTCGCCCGAGCCGACCGTCGTCGCCCGCACCTTCGGCGACTCGTCGATCGACTACCAGATCGACTTCTGGCACCTGGCGAAGAACAGTGTCGAGCGCGAGACACGCTCTTCCGTCATCGTGGCCGTCCACGCCGCGCTGGCCGATGCGGGTATCTCGATTCCGTTCCCGCAACGCGACGTGCATCTGCCGCACACGGACTGACCTCGATCAGCGAATCGGTCCGGGTGTGGTGAACAGGGAGCCCTGGGCGTAGGCGATGTGGCTCCGCATGACCGACGCCAGCTGGCCGGGTCGATCGACGGCCTGTGCGACGAGCTCGTAGCCGTCGGCGTGCAGTCGGTCCGCCGTGCATTCGAGAACGTCGCGGCCGAACGCTTCGTCGCATGCGACCACGAGCGCATCGTCGAGCTTCACGATCGATCCGGTCGGCAACCACGTCGGCGACGGTCGGGTTGACGACCCCACTCCGCCGTGGTCGTCGAGCGCGAGGCGGGCGCCGTTCTCCCAGAGCGGACCGAGATGCTCGACGGCCCGACGGCACCCGTCGGATCCGATGTGATCGGGGATCTCGAGCAGGAGTTCGTCGGCGCGGAGGTCGTGGTGCTCGAGCAGCGCTTCGATCTCGGCCGCGATCGTCGGCCGGGCGAGCTGGGTGCGGTGCAGTACGAGGGCCAGTCGGCCGCCATCGGCCGTCCGGGAGCGTCCGGCCCAGATGCCGATGGCGAGTTCGGTCGCCCGGTTCGTGCATGCCTCGATCTGGTTCGTCTCCTCGGCGATCGGGAGGATCATGCCGGCGGCCCAGAGTTCGTTCTCCGTACGGCGCC